>JAGVQF010000046.1 GCA_020051815.1 Candidatus Saganbacteria bacterium
ACTATATAGTCGTTAATGATAAGGTCGAATCGGCCTCGGAAAAGATCAAGGCTATTATAAATGTTGAAAAAGAAAGGACGTTATTAAATTGACAGAATTAACTATCGACAACTTGTTAACCAAAGCGAAGAACAAATTTTTACTGGTCAACGCCGCCGCCGGCCGCGCCAAGCAGATCGCCGAAGGCTCATTGCCCTATGTCGATAACTTTGACCCGACCAACGCGGTCATTACCGCCCTGCGCGAGATCGCGGCTGACAAGATCAGGATCAAAGTCCTGACCGGCCCCGCCGCCAAAAAGGCCGCCCAGGAACTGATCGTGGCCGAAGCCGAATCAGTGGCCCCGTCGGCGCTGGAACGGCTGGCCAAAGGCAAAGAGAAGAAAGCCGCGCCGGTGAAGAAGAAAGAGAAGAAGAAGAAATAGGCCCTGGCCCTCACCCGCTTACGTTAAACCGGCCCCCCTCTCCCAGAGGGAGAGGGTAAAAATCAAAAGATGTTAAACGGTAAGACCATTATAGTTGGCGTCACGGGCGGCATCGCCGCTTACAAAGCGTGCGAGCTTGTCTCCCGGCTCAAGAAGCAGAACGCCGATGTCTGGGTAGTGATGACCAGAGAGGCGACCAAGCTGATCGGGCCGATCACCCTGCGCACATTGTCGGGCAATCCGGTCGTGACCGATCTTTTCGCTGACGAACTCGCCGGCCTGCCTGTGCCGCATATCGCCCTTGCCCAAAAAGCCGACATCATCATTATCGCTCCCTGCACCGCCAATATTATCGGCAAGATCGCCGGCGGCATTGCCGACGATGCCCTGACGACCATTGTCATGGCCTCGACCGCCAGGAAACTGATCGCCCCGGCGATGAACTGCGAGATGTGGCGGAATCCTCTGGTGCAAAAGAATGTCAACGAGTTACGGGTCGCGGGTCACGAGTTCATTGGGCCTGAAGCAGGCAAGCTGGCCTGCGGCGTGGAGGATATCGGCAAAATGTCCAAGCCGCGCGCGATCGTCAAGCAAGCGATAAAATTATTGGCCGGGGACGTTGAGGGCTCAACCCCCGACTTGCATGGGAAAAGAGTGCTGATCACAGCCGGCGGGACGCGCGAAGCGATCGACCCGGTCCGCTTTATCGGCAATCGCTCGTCGGGGAAAATGGGCTACGCCCTGGCCGAGGCGGCGCAGAAGCGCGGGGCCGATGTTACTCTTGTTTCGGGGCCGACAGCGCTGGCGGCGCCTGACGGGGTCACAGTCATTAAAGTCGAGGATGCCAAGGGGATGCACGAAGCGGTGCTGGCCAACCGGCCCGGGCAAAATATCATTATCATGGCGGCGGCGGTCGCCGACTACCGGCCGACGATCACCTACTGGCAGAAGCTGAAAAAAGAGAGCGACACGATCAAGCTGGAACTGTCGAAGACGGTCGACATCCTGGCCGACCTCGGGCGGCTAAAGAATGGGACCCGGCTGATCGGCTTTGCCGCGGAGACCAACGACCATATTGAGAATGCCAAGACTAAAATGAGCGAGAAGAACCTCGACCTGATCGTCGTCAACGACGCCTCGGCGATCGAGCAGGATTCTTCGGAGATCAAGATCATCGACAAACAGGGGAAGATCGAAGAACACCCCGAGCTTTCCAAGCGCGAATCGGCCGACAGGATACTCGATGCCGTTCTACGATTATAAGTGTGAGAAGTGCGGCCAGGTCAGCGAAGTGAGACATGGGATGAGTGAGAAGCCAACGGGCATGAGGTGTGGGGGATGTGGGGAGGGGGAGTTGCGGCGAGTCTTCCAGATGGTTGGGTGGTTAGGTGGTTCGGGTGAAGAGCCCTCGCACAGTCATGCTCACGGTGGCGGCGGCGGTTGCTCCTCTTGTTCTTCCGGCGCCTGCGGCAGCTGCCACTAAAGAATAATCGATTATTCCGAGATCTTTTTGAGCAAAATCTCTTTTACTTTTTGCACAAAGGGCAAAATAGCTTCGTCCGTCAGAACGCGCTTGCTTTCTTTAAAAGCACTTCTGTCGACTAAATTACCATAAGTTGCGTCATCAAGACTGCCCGTGGTATTATATGTTTCCGCGACAGTATTCCGAGAGATGGCGGGGTAGAGTTGCCCTTGCAAAGTGGTTTGGAGAATGGAACAGAGAACCTCGATATCTTTTGGAGTATACCTTATTAAATGGGCGTTTTCTTTGAATTTTAAATAATTTTTCGTAAGGTTTTGTGCGGTTTCAGTCAGCCCCTGCCAGATTCGACTCGCCTCTTCCGCCTCGTTTACTGGCTTGCCCAGATTAACTACCTGAAGAATATAAATAGCCCGATCTGTAACATCATGCATATTGTATGTTATCTTCTTTTCTTTTATTTCCCGGGCTTCATTCTCTATCTGCTCGGCTCGAGTCGGCTCCTTGGTGCCTTTAATTTCCGGATTCCTTGTTAACTGCGCCAATACTATCGCTGTCATAAATCATCCTCCTGTTTTGTTATCGCGTTGCGGTTCCTTGCGTCTCAAGTTCTCCGGATACATATCGCAACCTTATCTAAAAAATTTCACTCAATCTTGAAATTTTAAGAAATGATCGGGAACATGGTGCCTCCTGGACCTAGCTGAGATATGCTTTATCGACGGTAAAAGTGTCTCCGGCCTGAAGCGGCGGTGGCGGGGTCGGTACCTTGAGAAAATCATCAAAAACATGAAAATTGTGAAAATGAGCCAATAATATTCTGGATAAGATCATTTCCCTTATCCCCCGGTCTCCTGATACCCTGATATCCCAACCCAGATGCCGTTCTACGATTATAAGTGTGAGAAGTGCGGTCAGGTTTCCGAAGTCAGGCATGGGATGAGTGAAAAACCCAGCGGTATGAGGTGTGGGGGATGTGGCATGGGGGAGTTGCGGAGAGTCTTCCAGATGGTTGGATGGATTGATGGTTCGGGTGAAGAGCCCTCGCACAGTCATGCTCACGGTGGCGGCGGTTGCTCTTCTTGTTCTTCCGGCGCCTGCGGCAGCTGCCATTAACTCTCATTTATGATAGAATATGTCAGAGGTAAATATGAAAAGAAAAACCTATGGCCTTTATCCCCGTGACGAAGACAAATTTGCCGGAGAATATATTGCGGTTGCCAAGAACAAAATTCTGGCTCATGGCAAGCGTATCAAAAGCGTTTTTGAGGCGGCTCAAAAGATCGTTAAAGAGCCGCTTTTGATCAAAGTTCCAACTTTTGGCTGGAAACATTCAATGATTTTATGGCTCGCTATATATTCAAAGGGAAAAAAGTAGAAATCCCCGGCGAAGGGATTAAATGGGTGCCCACCGCTCAAGCGCGCTTAATCTCGAATCAGGCCAGATATTTTTGCGAGATGATAGTTGACAGTGGAGCCGACATCTCATTAATTCCCCGCAGTCTTGGCGAATTTCTTCACCTCAGGCTTGACGAAGGCAAAATCAAAGAATTAAGGGGCATTGGCGAAGCGGCAATCCCTTATGTGAT
>JAGVQF010000011.1 GCA_020051815.1 Candidatus Saganbacteria bacterium
GGCTTTGGTTCTGGTTCCGGTTCAGGCGCCGTATGGATCACCACGGGAGGCGGGATCGGCGGGGCCGGGATCACTTCTTTGGGCACGGGATGGATGACAAGTGGCAGAGCGGAAGCGGCCGCTTTTTTCGGCGCTTCGGCTTTTTGGACCTTGAACAGCCCCAGCAAAAACGAGAGGAGCGTCTGAAAGGTTAAATTAAAGATCAGGAGCGAGCCGATCAGGGCAAAGGCCGCCAAAAGAACATAGGCCCCCTCAAGCCCGACCGTTTTTTCCAGGGAAAATTTGATCGCGTAGCCGATCGCCCCGCCCGCCCCCCGCACCAGCGAATATTGGGCCTCGCCGG
Organism: Candidatus Saganbacteria bacterium; assembly: GCA_020051815.1. Classification (GTDB taxonomy): domain Bacteria; phylum Margulisbacteria; class WOR-1; order O2-12-FULL-45-9; family XYB2-FULL-48-7; genus 2-01-FULL-53-15. Next base: position 344 of record JAGVQF010000011.1, read on the forward strand.
CAAAATAAGCGGGCGCCGCGAACTGCGCGATGGAGATAAAAACAAGGAAGAGGACCAGCATGCCGGTCAAACGCACGGCCAGTTCTTTAACTTCATGCCGCAGAAGCATGATGACGCCGTAGAGCGCCACGAACATCGGCAGGACATGGATGCCGACTCCGATGACCGAGCGCAGGGCTTTTTTTACGACAAAAACGCCTAACAGGCCGGTGGCCGAAGACGAGAGATTGGACAGAAAAATGAAGATGGCGATGGCGATCAGGAGAATGCCGGCGATGTCTTGTTTGAACTTGGAAGGTAGCCGGGTTTCCGGGACTTTTTTCGAATTATTCCGGCTCTTTTTCGGAGGCATTTATGATAACTCTCTCAATTTATCTGGATCTAATCCGGCATCGGCCAGGATGGATTTTAATGTCTTTTTTGGTATCGTTTTACCGCCATGGAAAGGGACAACTACTCTTTTATGGTCAATATCTCTCTTAAAAATCTTGTGGCTTCCTCTTTGGTGATGCTCGTAAAACCCCGACTGCTGTAAAACCCGGATAACTTCCTTGGCGGAAACCGCCGGGAATCTGTTCATGCGGCGGCAAGCTCCAGTTTGACTTCGCCGATCATCACGTCTTTTTCTTCCGGGATCGGCTCACCGTCTTTGGCCAGGCTTTCAACATATGCCTCAATGGCCTCTTTGACATTTTTTTTCGCTTCTTCGATGGTCGCACCGTATGAATGGCAACCCGGCAAGGTAGGGCAAAAAGCGTGATAACTGCCGTCATCTTCAAGCTCAAAAATAGTCGTAAAATTATAAGTCAATTCGACCACCCCCACTCGCACAGTATATCACATTCGCGAGGCCGCGGTCAAAAAACGAAAGCCCCCCGATTTTATTCGGGGGGCTTCGATCAAAATTATCCGGTTCGCCGTTATTTGTTTGGCGGTCCGACGTAGGGCTTGGCGCCCAGCGCGCTATCCGGCTTGGGCGCCGGAGCGTTACTGAATGACGTGAAGGCCTTAAGCGGCGTGCCATTCGCGCTCGAAGCGCCAACACTTGAAGAAGTGACACCGACTTTGATCAGCATATTGCTGTCAAAAATGCCGTCGCCGTTGGTATCGATCTCAACAAAGATATACCAGGTGCCGGAATCGAGCGTAGACGAAAACCTAACCGTGTAACTCGAGGTCAGCGTGGTCGCAATCCCCAGCGTGTTCAAGTCAAACCCGCTCGATTCGAACGTGATCCACGTGCCGCCGGTGCAGGTTTCCGCCGTGACGCGCCCTTCACCAAAGCCATCGGCCAGGCGGCGGACATCAACATACGGCCACTGCACAGTGGTGTAATTCGGGCTGACGGCATAAACCACGGCCTTGCCGAACAGCGCGGTCACGGTATTGGTCGCCGTTGTCGTGCACTTATTTTCTAAGTCAGTGTCGGCTTCAACACTCTGGTGAGCATTGATATCAGTTATTACGATGAAGACCTTTTGGGATCCGCTTCGCCATGTAAAGTTATTATACGCATACGTGATGGCGTTAAGCGGATTTTCTGGAAGGCCAGCCCCGCCCTCCGCAAAAGTTTCAGCACTAAGAACATTCTGCAGAGCTGCGGCTGATCCAAAATCAGCAACTGGTCTTACGTGGGTATTGCCATCATCAAACCCGCCTTCGGCGGTAATTGCCCCAATAGGAGTAGGATGTGTCGCGGCGTCGCCGAAAGTCACCAAGCCGAACTTAGCATCGACTCCGCCCGCCTCAAGCGTCTGGGCAAAGGCGACAATGCTGTTTTTCGAGCCGGTGATCGCCGTGCCCATACTGCCGGTATTATCCAGAATAAAAGCGACGTCAATTTTCTTACCCGATATGACCGGCACGGTCACCGAGACCGTCGCGGCGCTGGTGATCGTGGCCAGATCGGTCCCGATGCGCACCCGGGTATTGGTCGGGGTGATCGTAACCGCGTCGCCGGAGGCAATAACAGGGTTCAAATTGATGTCAATCGTGCCGTCCGAATAAGTCAGTGTACCGCTGATCGTGGTTTCGGAACTGCCAACTTTGGTCACCGTATCCACCGCCGCCGTTAAGGCTTTTTGCAACGCCGCGCACCCAAACATCGAAACCACGAACAACGAAGCCAGAAACATTCCGACCAAACTGAACCAGACTTTTTTACCCATTTTCATCTCCTCCTTGACTTTAAACATGCGCGGGCAATTTAATGTGAGCGTCTAATTTTTCTTCGACCCTTCTGATATCTGACTTAATTTCCCCAACATCTTGCTTGAGAACGCCAACATCTTGCTTGAGAACGCCGACATCTTGCTTGAGAACGCCGACATCTTGCTTGAGAGTGTTTACATCCGTTTCAATCCGCTTGATCGCCGCATTTGTAAAAACCTGCTCCTGTTTCTGCTCTTCAAGCTTACCGTAAATTCTGTCCAAATGACCAAGCAAGTCGTCGTTTAATTTTTTAGCCATTAAAACTCGTAACCTACCCCAAATCTCAATCCCAGCGCCGTGCTGTAACCAAGTTTAGCCGATAATTTATCGAACTGTTTACCGGCAAATACCTCAACCCCAAACATATTCTTATTGGAGATCGTACCCGAAATTCCCGGCACACCGGACACCAGCGCCGAGTACATGGCGTAGTTCAGGCCGCCGCCGGCAAAGAAACCGCCCAGGTCATAAGTAGCTTTGATAGGATCAATGATCACGACGCCGAAACCGCTCCCCACCCCGTAGCCCGCGGCCCCGCTCAAGTAGAGCCTGTCAGAAATGGCACGGCCATAACCAACTTCGAGAGCGCCGGCCCCACCGGCTAAACCGCCTTCATAAAAAAATCCCGCGCGCAGAGCAGCGACAGGTTGAACAGCCGGAGCCGAAGTCGCAACTGGCGTGGCTTTTGGCGCCGCCGGTTTAGTTGTTTTAGCCGGAGTTTTTTTGACGGGTTTCTTGACCGCGGCCAAAGATGGACCGGCCAGAGCGACCGCCATAACACCAATCAGCAGGAAACAAAATATTCTCTTCATTGCAGAGGTAAGCATACCATCTTATATAATGTTGTCAATACCCTTTGTCAAAAATTCATGGCGGCCCCGGCCCGCAAACCCAGCGCCGTGCTGTAGCCGATCTTGCCGATGAGGTCGCCGAACTGCTTGCCCGCAAAGACTTCAAACCCGAACAGGTTCTTGTTCGAGATCGTGCCGGAAAAGCCCGGGATGCCGGTCACATATTCCGAATAAGCCGCGTAATTTAGCCCGGCGCCGACGAAAAGGTTTTTGAGATCAAAGGTAGCGCGGATCGGATCGAAGACGACCACGCCGTAACGGTTGCCCACCGCGTAGCCGGCCGCGCCGCTCAAAACGAGCTTCTCGCCGAAGCTTCGGCCGTAACCCAATTCAGCCGCCATCGCTCCACCCGCCATGCCCCCCTCGGCAAAAAAGCCGGCTTTAACCAGTGGCTTTGAGGGTTGCGGCAGAACCGGCTTTGGCGCCGGGGCCGGGACAACAACGATCGTCCTTTCTCCCGAAGCATTCGGGAAAACCGGCCTGGGTCCGCCCTTCGGCCAGTTGCGCACGATCCGCCGGTAATATCGCTTCTTCTTAACAACTTTCTTCTTTTTTACTGCCGAGATCGAGGGCGAGATCAAGCTTGAAGAAAACAAAACGATCAATAATAAAACGATGATCTTTTTCATCATATTAACCTGAAATATGTCAGCAGGCAAACAGCCACGCCAAGGCTAAAACAATAATAGGCAAAAACGCGCAAACTTGTCCGCTGGATGATGTCCATAAATATCTTGATCGCGAACCAGCCCGAAATAAAAGCCGCCAGAAAACCGAGCGCCAGCGGCCCCGCCCCGATACCGATCGTGCCGGCGGCAACGATCGCTTTGGACTGGATCAGCCCTGCCCCCAGGATGGCGGGAATGGAGATCAGAAAAGAGAAGCGGGCGGCGAATTTTCGCTCCAAATTGAGCCCGAGCGAAGCGGAAATCGTCGTGGCGGAGCGCGAAAGCGACGGGATGATCGATATCCCCTGGGCGATCCCGATCAGCGCCGCGTCAAAGAAATTCGCCTTTCGCTCGCCTCTCTGGCCATGGCCCCGCCATTCGCCCGCCAGGATGACGAGGCCGGTCACGATAAAGAACGGGCCGACATATTCAAAGGCCTGAAAAAGCGACTCAAAAAAATCTTTAAAGCCCAGGCCGATCAGCCCGGTAAAAATAGTCGCCACTGCAACGAGCCAGAGCAGCCGCCGGTTGCTGGTCAAGAGCTCGATAATATCGCGGCGAAAATAGACGATGGCCGCCAGGGCGGTCGCCAGATGCAGGACAGTGTCGAAAGCGATGTTCTCCGTCAAGTGAAGGAAGCGATAAACCAGAAGCAAATGGCCTTGCGAAGAAACAGGCAGGAATTCGGTCAAACCCTGGATAAGGCCGAGCAGTACGTATTCCAATTACTTCTTCTTTTCCCGCAGCGCCCAGGCGACCAGAAGCGGCGGGGCGACAAAGATCGAGGAATAGGCCCCAAATGTGAAGCCGATCAAAAGGGTCAGCGAGAAATCCCGCACCGGCTCGCCGCCGAGGAAAAGGAGCAGGAGGACCATGATGATGACGGTCAAAACGGTGTTGATCGAGCGGGCGAACGTTTCCCAGATACTGATATTGACCAATTCGCCGAACTTTTTCTTGGCGTAGGCGGGCTTTTTCAAGTTTTCGCGGATCCGGTCGTAAATGATGATCGTGTCGTTGATCGAATACCCCATGATCGTGAGTATGGCGGCGATAAAGCCGACATCGACCGTGCGGAAAAAGAGCGCGATCAGCCCGGTCGTAATGATGGCGTCATGATAAAGGGCCAGGAGCGCGGTCACGGCATATTTGAATTCAAAACGGAAAGATACATATATAATTATACCGATCGAAGCGACCAGCAGCGCCCAGAGCGCCTGGGTCGACAGCTCGCGCCCGATCGTCGGCCCGATGATATCGGCCTCGAGTATCTCGGAGGCCCCGACTTTCGCGTTGAAGGCGGACATGAGATTTGTCCGCGTCTCGCCTTCCAGCGGCACGGTTTTGATCAAGATATCGGTTTCGCCCGATTTTTGGATGATGCTCTCGCCCAATTTGAATTCATCGAGGACTCCGCGAACCTCGCCGACCGAGACCGAGCGCTCAAAACGCAGGTTAAGGAGCGTGCCGCCGGTAAAGTCGATGCCAAAGTTAAGCGGTTTCCCGCGCACAAAAGCGTTGGAAGACAAGGCGACGATCGCCAGCACGATCAACGAGCTGGAAATGAGGAACCATATTCTTGAATTCTTGATTATATCCATATTTTAACTTCCAAATTCAAACATCAAACTTCAAATCTACTTGTACAACAGCTTAGAATCAGGTTTGGTCACGACTTTGCCGTCGACTAACATATTCATCATCATATGCGTCAGCGTCAGGGCCGTGAACATCGAGGCCAGGATACCGACCGTCAGCGTGACGGCAAAACCCTTGATCGTCCCCGTGCCGACGAAAAAGAGCGTGGCCGCGGCGATGATCGTTGTGACGTTCGAATCAAGGATCGCGGCAAAGGCCCGCTGGAACGAAGTGTCAAACGCCGCCTTGATGGTCTTGCCCAGACGAAGTTCTTCTTTTAATCTTTCAAATATTATTATGTTGGCATCGACCGCCATGCCGATCGAAAGGAGAAACCCGGCAATGCCCGGCAGCGTCAGCGTCGTGCGCAGGAGACAAAGGCCGGCCAGTGTCAGCGGCACATAGATGGCCAGAGAAATGACAGCGATAGCGCCGGGCAATCGATAATAAAGGATCATAAAAGCAATGATGAAGGCAAAGCCGAGTATCCCCGCGACTTTACTGCGGTCAATGGAATCCCGGCCCAGCGATGGACCGACGATCCGGGTCTCGACCAGACCGACCGGGATCGGCAGTGAACCGGCTTTGAGCTTGATGACCAGGTCCTGCACATCCTCCGCCTTAAAGTTGCCCGAGACCTGCGCTTTGCCGGAGGGGATCGGCTCCCTGACGTTGGGGGCGGAAATAATTTTCTTATCTAAAATGATGGCGATCGGCTTGCCGACCGAGCGGGCGGTGACATCGGCAAAGGCCTTGGCCCCGTCCCCGTTAAATTCGATATCGACGACCGGATTGCCGTAAGAATCAAGGCCGGGCCAGGCTCCTTTGAGGTCCGCGCCGGTCAGGACTGTCTTTTTTAAGATGATCGGCCGGTCGCTCTGCTCATCTTTGACAAAATCGAGCCGGGCTTCGGGGCCGTAAAATTCCTTGAGCTTTTCGGGTGAAACGGTCCGGGTGTCCCCCGGCGACCATTCGGCTTCGACAAACTCGAGCAGCGCGGTGTCGCCGATGATCTTGATCGCCCGCTCCGGGTCTTTGATGCCGGGCAGCTCCACGATGACCTGGTCTTTGCCCTTGCGCTGGATCGTCGGCTCGGTCACGCCGAGCGAGTCGATGCGGTTGCGGATCACAGCCACGACGCCGTTCATGGCGTCATCGGATATCTTGATCTTTTCGGTCTCCCTACCCTCGAGTACCAGGCGGGTGCCGCCCTGCAGGTCGAGGCCGAGGTTGATCGGCAGTTGGGTGATGACATAGATCGAAACGCCGAGCGTCGCCAGCAGAGCTAAAAACCGGAGTTGGTTGATATTTTTCATATGCGCGAACAAGATTATATCATAGGGTCTCTTGCGGGGCAAATATTTTTAGTTTCAAACGCCCATAATGTCGTTTTCCAGCCAGAGATACTCGCCGGCCAATACTTTTTTGGCGATCTTCCGTTTCAGCTTATCCTGATTGCTCCCCAGTTCGCGGAATTTCCCCTCGATGCGGGCCCGGGATTCCTGGCAGAAAAGGTCGGCCAGTTCTATAGACGCTTTGTTATCTGAAGCGTAAGAGCAGGTGGCAGAGATAGCGAAAAGCTCCGTGCCTATGTCGACGAATCTGGCCAGGGTGCTCTGTTTCGACTCGAGGCCCTTCTGATAGATCGCCATGTTAAAGAAGATGGTTCTCGCCA
>JAGVQF010000007.1 GCA_020051815.1 Candidatus Saganbacteria bacterium
AAAAAGTAGAGCGGCTACTTAACAACCGGCCCAGAAAATGCTTAAATTATGCTACGCCGCAAGAGGTGCTAAGTGGTGCGTTTGCCGGTGGAATGTAGCGATGGCAAAACAACGATCTTTGTTGTTTTGATGCAAGAAATGAGCCAGAAATATCGATTATTCTAGTATGGAAGCTATGAAAGTTATGGAAGCTATGAAAGTTAAAGGTCCGAAAGCGTCAACCTCTTTAGAAACGGCCAAATTTGCCGCGACAGATACATTATTTCCGGCCAAAAAAAACGTACTCAACAATGAGAAAAAAATGCCTGAGTCTCTTGGTCAGGTGCCAGAAAGCCAGCCCGTAGTCGTCAGATCAATTTCACGCAACGATATTGCCACGATTAATTCCATTGTTTTGAGCACGCCTGGCATCAATAATTATTCAGAGGAAGAGATGCGGGCGTTTTCCCGGCCGGATCTATCAGCCCTCTTCAAGGTGGTCGTGATAAAGGGCGGAACCGCGCCGCGGGTGGACTTTGAAACCGGGGTTATTTTTATCGGGCGTGACTGTAAAGATGTGCAGAAAAAAGTCGCGGATGCCCTGGGGACCGCATTCTGGTTATATAGCCAGGCAGTTCTTCTTGAGAGGATACCGTCAAAGTTTAAAGATGAAACCGTCTCCTGGCTGCATTCTTCCGTAAATTATTTGATCGAACACGGATTTGTCGACAATAGACTTCTCATTCTGCAAACAATGATCGGCTCTGATCTGCCGAGGCCGCAAAAGCGTGTTTTAGCTGGGATCTTTGAGGCGTATTATAAGAACGGAAAATTGGTCGAACCTGAAAAAAACAAATTGATGGCTTTATATAAAAATGAGGTTCAAGATGAGATCGCCGCCAAGGGAAAGGCCGACGTGGCCGCCCTTGATCGGGCGATTTACCGTGAAGGGACGATTGGCTATCTATTACGCCAATTCGGCATTACCGAGATTGAAACCGATTCAGTTATCGTTGAAGCATTACAAACGCACCTCCCCGTTTATTACAACAAGATTAAATCCGCCTATCAGGGCTTAAAATCAAGAGACATTGCGAAAAAAATGATTGAACGATCTAATAATCCGGCCTTTAGGCGGGCCGCTGTATCGGCCAGGCTGGAACTTTTCTGGGAGACGAGCATAGTCCATTCTCTTATGCCCGCTGGAGACAGGCCATTACTGCATGCGGGAGAGAGCGAGTCAGACAGGGCGATAGAGTGCTTATACGATAAGATTGATCGTGTCGAAAACCTGGCTGATCTGATCGTCGTCAAGAAGCTGATACTTGATTATATTGAGAATAAAGCGCGCAAGATCGGTCCGCTGGATTTGGATAGGAAAAAGAAAGAGAAGAAATCGGTCTCCGGCCTTATCAACTATGCGCTCGAAAATATGCTTTATAGCGAAAGTGAAGCCATATCCCTCTCTTTGCGGCTCGAGTGGCCGATGGTCCCCAGTAGGCTGGCGGAACTATATGTGCAATATCTTGCTGCGGGGGCGGAGAATAAGCATGAGCTACAGAAGGCCCTGGCCGACGGTTATGCTCAATTTATTCAACAAGCCAGAAAGATCCCCGATCAAAACATTCTTGATCAGGCCAGGGGATTTGGGATCATGCTGAATCAGGAAGGGGTAATTTTCAGGCAGAATGTGGCCGGGCTGGATAGCTCCCCCGAGATCAATACACTAGAGCAAAAAGTGTTTACTTTTCATGATAAAATTTCGGCTCTGAAGGAAGAATATCTGGTTTTGTTCCAAAGCGCAGCCAAGGCCGCTCAAGAGAACGACTTCCCCAAATTGCGCGGACTAAGGGCGGAAATGAAGAAGTTGCACAATATAGTGAAAGCGCTTTTTGAAGGACGGAAAACCGACCTTGAGGAACTTAGTTCGGTTAGGCAAGATGACGCGCCGACAGGGGAGACCAATTATTCCTTTACCCCCGTCCTTCAATCCGGCGGAGCGCTGCGAAGATATTTGGCGGACGGCTGGGAGCTGGCAAGATATATTGTTCTTGAGCGAAGAATTAATGGCTTTAGCGAGAGGCTGCGGGAGATCTATTCGCAGTCCAGCTCGTCGGGAAATTACGGGCCGCTCAACAGTGACATTGTCTTGACAAGCTGGGATCTTGATGAGCGGCTGGAAGAGATCGGCCGATTCTTTACAGAAGAAAGAATGGATTTGATCAATCGATTTGCCAGGCAATATGGCGTGCCCTCGGCGCTTTTGGCCGCGCTGATCTTGACCGAACAGAAAGATCAGACTTTCGCGGAAAATATCACCGATCTCGTTTCGAGCGCTTGGAATAATCCATCAGTAGGAGTGGGCCAGGTGACCATAACGACTGCCAGGGGCTTGTTCCCCGAAAGATTTAGCGGTGATAGCGGTCTTTCTGTCGGTTTGGAGCTGAATAGTGATGATTTTAATATTGAAGCTTCGTCCGCCGCGCTCAAAGAATTTATTCGGGAGGGAGAAAAATATTTCGGCCGCAAGGCCACGATTCAAGAAATCGGATCACGCTACACCTCGAGCTCCTTTGACGGCAACGACAACAGTTGGGGGCTGCTGGTAAAGCAATCCTACGATGATATTTTAATCTCCGGCCTATTTGGCGGACGGAGCCTGGAAGGATTTACAAGTGCTTTCGAGCAATACTTGAGCCAAGCGGGCGGCTACCGCCCGTAGATATCCTCTTCAATTAGCTTTAAATAGCCGGTATGCTCGGTGCCTGATTCTATTTGAAGAACGGCGCCCAGCGCCTGCGTGAATGTTTCGGCTCCTTCTAACTGCTGTTCCGGCTCTTTGAACTTGTAGCTATAAGGGATCGTAAAGACGAGGATCAGTTTAGGTTTTTCGTCTTTGTTTATTATTGCGGCCGTTGTCGTTTTTTTGCCGGCGGCATCGACGACCTCAAAGGTCGGGAACCTTCTCCCTTCAATATCGGAGATCCAGTCCCACTTGAATGGCTTCTTGGCTGACTTGATCGATTCCCGATTCTCCTCAACGATCTCCTTCAGGCTCTCTTCCAGGGTGTAGACAAAGCCCAGGTCGCGCGTTTCGATGGCTCTTTTGCCCGGGATCAATAAACCGGCAAAATCGACCTTGCCTTTCTTATCGATCAGGATGATCTCGTTCTGCGCCAGGCCTTTTTTGGTCAGCCACTTGGCCAGTATTTCTGGCTTGCCCTTGGTAACCTTCTGGGACCACTTGAGCTGCGGCGTGTAATAGAATTTGATCTCGGGGAATTTTGACTCATCAAAGGTCGGGTTCTTGGGCCCAAGATGGAGGCCGATCGTCTCGTCAGGCGCAAAGGGCATTTTGGCCGGAGCCGATAGAGCGAGCAAGTTCAATAAGCACAGGGCCCCCAGCGCGACAAATATCTTTTTCATATTATTATTAACCTCCGTGATTGACCGTTTCTCTCGCTTGCTTATCAACGGCTAAAATTTCTTCGAGCGTCGGGTTTTCCTTATTCGGGACCTTAGCCAGAACAGCTTTTATTTTAACAGCTATCTGATCAAAATTAAACTTCCCCTTCAGAAATTGGTTAACCGCTTCCTCATTGGCCGCGTTGAGGACGGCGGGCAGGGTGCCTTTGGCTTTGCCGGCGGTGTAGGCGTATTCGAGGCAGGGGAACTTGGCTAGGTCAGGTTTGGCGAATGTCAATCCGGTGACTTTGCTAAAATCGAGCCGTCCCCAATGGTTCGCCTGCCGCTCTTCTTCTAACAAGGCATATTGGATCGGCACCCTCATATCCGGCGCGCCGAGTTGAGCCTTAATGGAGCCGTCGACAAACTCGACCAGCGAGTGGATGATGCTCTCGGGGTGGATTACGACCTCGATCTGCGCATAATCGAGGCCGAACAGGTGATGGGCTTCGATCACTTCAAAGCCCTTGTTCATCAAAGTGGCCGAATCGATCGTGATCTTGGGCCCCATCTTCCAGGTGGGGTGCTTGAGCGCTTCTTTGGCGGTCATCAGGGCCAGTTTCTCGGCCGGCGTTTTCAGGAATGGCCCGCCGGAAGCGGTCAGGATTATTTTTTTTACGGTTTTACGATCTTCGCCGCGCAGGCACTGGGCGATGGCGCTGTGTTCCGAATCGATCGGGAATATTTTCACACCGGCGGCTTTGGCCTCGCTCATGAAAATATCGCCGGCGGCCACCAGGACTTCCTTGGTGGCCAGGGCGATGTCTTTTTTGAGCTTAACGGCTTCGAGCACGGCAGTTAGGGTAAGCGAGCCGGGGATGGCGACGACGACCATTTTAGCGTCGGCGGCGGTGGCGACTTTCAGCAGGCCCTCCGCGCCGGTAAAGATCTGGACTTTGGCGCCAGCCAGTTTGGCTTCGACCTTGGCTTTGGCTTCATCATTGAGAACGGAGATGATGCGCGGCTGGAATTTCTTGACCTGCTCGACGATCGCGTCGACATCATCTCTGGTGGCCAGGGCCGCCACCCGCAGGCGGCTGGGGAAGATGGAGACGACCTCAAGGCACTGCTTGCCGATCGAGCCGGTGGAACCGAGGATGGCGATGGCTTTTTTCATAATATTTCTAAAGGATCGATTCTTTGCAAGCCGTTTATTTTATCGAAGTGCTTATCAACGCTCAAAATGAATTTAAAATTGCCTCGCAAGGCCGTGGCGGCATGGATCGCGTCCCTGACATTCAGATGGCGATAACGGTTCAATAAATTGACGGAAAGCAGAATATCGGCTTTCTCGACCGGCAAGACCTCATGTATGACTGCGAGAGTATTTTCGACAATCCTTAGGCCAATAGTTCTCTGTCCGAGGGAAGAATAGCGGTACAAGATCTCCTGCAGGACCTCGGTGTTTGTCACGCCGAAGAGTTCATCGGAGGCGACCAGGCGCAGGATGGCCTGGCAGGGTTCTTTATATTTGTGCGCGGAACCGTGGGCGTAGATCAGGATGTTCGTGTCCAGAAAATAGCTTTTCATCGGCCGTGAGCGCGAATGATCCCCTTTTCCATCTTGGCCCAGTCATCAACCGGCGCTTTCAGGCGCGCCATCTGCTCAACAACCTTCAACCGCTGCATCCGGCTGACCAGCCGCTCGCCGTAGAGCAGGGCGGCCTCGCGGAAGATCTCGCCAAGGGATTTGTGGGATCTTTTCCCTAATTCCTTCAATCTCTTATATTCCTTTTCGTCGATCAGCACCTGAACCCTTTTTGATAGCATTTTGAAGCCCCCTTATGTGCATGTCTATGCGCATATATTACAAAACCGGCGGCGGCCTGTCAAGCTCTTCTGGAATTATCCGGCTTGTTTCCCGATCGAGCCGGTGGAACCGAGGATGGCGATGGCTTTTTTCATGGCTATTAGCTTTCCAGAAATCGCAACAATCTTTTATAAATATCCTGCCTCGGTCCAACCATCAGAACTAGGATAATAAGCGCAAGCGTTCCCATCAGGGGTTTGCCGCTAAAGGGATCGTCAATTAGTAGCTTTATTGTCTTTTCGACCTTTCTCTTTAGGTTGGTGGGGAGTTTTTTGATGTCTTTGAGCGCCTGATTCGTATAGCGGGGCGTGTAGGTCATAGTTTCCGGCCGAAAACTTCCTCATGGGAGAAGAGTCTGCTGAGTTTAACGTCTTTTTCAGCTCTTTTTAATGCTTTAACGGCTTTCGGATTAGTTAGAAGATCAAGTGTTTCAATTAAGCTTTCTAGTTCTTCTATCCCAACAACGGCGGCCTGGGGCTCCCCCTGCTTATTGGTGATAATGTACTTGGCGCGGGATTTGACCACGTCATTGACGATCTTTTCCAGCTTATTTTTTGCCTTTGTCAGCACGATGGATTTTGTCATATTATTTCACCCCTTTAATTCTACCACACCCCGATTTCAAAAAACACTGAGATTTTCCCCAAAATCGGCCGATATATATTAGGACAAATCCGGATGGCTGATGAGGCAAGAACAAGGTCGATATCTGGGATGAAAAATAGGAGGAAAATAATATGTTAATTGAAAAAAGCTTTTTAATGCCGGCAAGCTATGTATATGTAGTTAAAAATGGCGACACATTAACCGACATTGCGGCAGAAACAAGAGGATTGGATAGGGAAAGCGGAGCCGCATATAAAGAGGCCTTGCGGATGGCAAAAGAGAATGGCATAGAGGATCCCAATGTTATTCAGCCTGGGCAAATGTTACATATAGATAGGAAGTTAACTATTTTTGAGAATTATTAAGCAGGATAATTCGTAGCTTTAATTTTTTTGTCTTGAATTTTAAACCGCCGGTTAGCGCAAGCGGCCGGCGGGTTTTTATCCCCACACCAAAATGCTTTGGTGTGGGGATTTATTTTGAGCCGTTGCCGTTCTTATCCTGGTAATAATC
>JAGVQF010000135.1 GCA_020051815.1 Candidatus Saganbacteria bacterium
CAACGATTGGATCTACCGCCATCTCCATAAAGCGGCCGACCGGATGGTCGAGCTGGCTCAAGAGCATCCCAACGCCGACGATCTGCAGCAGCGGGCGCTCAACCAGGCGGCGCGCGAGCTGCTCCTCGCGCAGGCCTCCGACTGGGCCTTTATCTTCAAGACCGGCACCGTCGTGCCGTACGCCTTCAAGCAGACCAAAGATCATATCGAGCGGTTCACCAAGCTCTACGACGCCATCAAGTCCAATTCGATCGATTCGCCCTGGCTTTCCGAGATCGAATACAAGGACAATATCTTTCCGGATATAGATTACAGGGTGTACGCATGAAAGCCATAGTTCTCGCCGGAGGTTTGGGCACTCGGCTTCACCCTTTAACGGTCAGTATTCCCAAGCCGATGATCCCGGTGGCCAACCAGCCGCTGATGGAATATGTCATTTATCTTTTGAGAAAGCACAAGATCAAAGACATCACGGCCCTGCTTTATCACCAGCCGGAGATTATCAGGAACTATTTTGGCGACGGCAAAAAGTTTGGCGTCGATCTCTCTTACGTCGAAGCCAAAGAGGATTACGGCACGGCCGGCGCGGTCCGCTTTGCCGCCGCGGGCTTTGACGAGCCGTTCCTGGTCATCTCCGCCGACCTGGTCACCGATTTCAACCTTCAGGACGTTATTAAGTTCCATCAGGAAAAGAAATCCATGGCCACGCTGGTCCTGACGCGGGTCGCCAATCCCCTCCAGTACGGCATCGTCATCACCGGCAAGGACGGGCGGATCAAGCATTTTCTGGAAAAGCCCTCCTGGAGCGAGGTTTTTTCCGACACCGTCAACTGCGGCATCTATGTGCTCGATCCCGCCGTTTTTGAATATATTCCGACGGGGCGTTCGGTCGACTTTAGCCAGGACCTTTTCCCCCAGCTCCTGCACGACGCCAAGCCGATCTACGGCTACGTTGCCGAGGGTCTCTGGAAAGATATCGGCAGCCTGCCCGAGTACAGCAAGGTCAACGTCGAGATCGCCGGGGGCAACGCGATCGGCAAAAACTGCAAGATTGACCCCACCGCCAGGCTCGACCAATGTGTCATCTGGGACAATGTGACGATCGGCGCCGAGGCGCGGCTGGATAAGACGATCGTCGCCCGAAATACTTCGATCGGTGAGCGTGTGGTTTGCGAAGAAGGGGTCGTGGTCGGCGAAGATTGCAACATCGGCGCCGAGGCGCAGATCAAACCCTACGTCAAGATCTGGCCGAACCGCGTGATCGAGGCGGGGGCGGTCGTTTCGCGCTCGATGGTCTGGCGCGATCGCTGGGCCAGGAATATTTTCGGGCCTTATGGCGTGACGGGTCTCTGCAATGTCGAGATCACGCCGGAGTTTGCCGCCACACTGGGCGCCGCCTACGGCTCGTTCCTCGGCAAGGGGAGCCGGATCACGACCTCGCGCGACTCCCACAAATCATCGCGCATGATCTACCGCGCCCTGCTCTCGGGTGTCCTCTCGGCCGGGGTGAGCGTTTCCGACCTCGAGATGGTGCCGATCCCGGTCAACCGCTATGAGTTGAAAGCGCTCAAAAGCCGCGGCGGCTTCCACGTGCGCAAATCGCCCTACGACCAGCAGGTCATCGACATCAAGTTCTTCGACGAGAACGGCATGGACCTCCTCTCCGTCCATGAGAAAAAGATCGAGCGCCTCTTCTTCGGCGAGGACTTTAAGCGCGTGGGCATCGAGGAGGTCGGCGAGCTCAACTTCCCTTATCACCGCGTGGCCGAATCGTATAAAGAAGGGGTGCTTGGCAACATCAACAAAGAAGCGGTCACCGCCCGCAATTTTAAAGTGGTCGTCGATTACGCCTACAGCTCGGCCTCGCAGATCTTTCCGTCAATCCTCGGCGAGCTGGGGATCGAGGTCATCGCGCTCAACGCCCACATCGACGAGACCAAGATCACCAAGAGCCGGGTCATGTTCGAGAAGGCCCACTGCCAGCTCTCCTCGATCGTCAAGTCGCTCGATGCCGATCTCGGCATCATGCTCGATACCGGGGCGGAAAAGATATTTCTCTGCGACGAAAAGGGGCGGCTGATCCAGGGCGACTTTGAGCTGGCGGTTATGACGATACTCTTCTGCCGCTCGCAAAAGGGCGCCGAGATCGGCGTGCCGGTCAAGGTCAGCCGGGTGATCGATGAGCTGGCGAAAAAGTACGGGGCCAGGGTCGTCCGCACCAAGACCAGCGTGCGCGATATGATGGAAAACTGCTACCGTGGGCGGATGCGCTACCTTGGGGAAACGGCCGGCGGTTTTATCTTCCCGCAGTTCCAGTGCGCCTTTGACGCCATGTTCGCTTCGCTCAAACTGCTCGAGATGCTGGCCAAGGAGAACGTCAAGCTCTCCGAGATCGCGGCCGAGGTCCCCCGCATCAACATGGCGAGCAAAGAGGTCTCCTGCACGGCCGAGAACAAAGGCAAGGTCTTGCGCACGATCGTCGATGCGATTGGCGACGAAGAGGTCGACCTGACCGACGGCGTCAAGGTTTTCCACGGCCACGACTGGGCGCTGATCCTGCCCGATCCGGCCAAACCGGTCATCCATCTCTACGCCGAAGCCGAGAGTGAAAAACAGGCGCACAAGCTGATCGATCAATACGTCGAGAAGATCGACTCCATCATATGAAAATACTTTTGATCTCATCCGAAGTCGTGCCGTTCGCCAAGACCGGCGGCCTGGCCGATGTGGCGGGCTCGCTGCCCAAGGCGTTGAAAGAAATAGGGCACGATGTCCGCG
>JAGVQF010000006.1 GCA_020051815.1 Candidatus Saganbacteria bacterium
ATACCCCTGGCGCCGGCTAAAGATCGAGCCATCCGCGCGAATAATATATATCTCGCCGACATCAGCTTGTCCGGTCGGCCCGCCGACTTTGTTTAAAAAATATGAGGCTGGGGTTTTTCCCATATAAACAACACTGCTGGGGTTATACACTTCGCCTAAAATATTGATCGTGTTGGGAATCTTAGGGATGGTCAACACATCCCCGTCTTCCAGCTCAATATCATCTTTTGTCCCGGCCATGATCTCCGGTTCTTTCAGTTGCACGATCACTCTGCCTTCGGCCAGAGAAGTCGCTCTAAACTTATCAATTAACTCGGCATTTTTCTCGTTTTCCAATTGTTTTGACGCGATAACTTCCGACGCGGCGCCGGGCGCGTTTATTTCTTTTGACCTTTGGATCAGATCGATCTCCATTTTGTTGACCAACTCGTTGATCGCTTTCGCCTGGGTTGCCTTGGTGCTCTTGCGCGTGAAGACCGCGCCAAAAAGATAGGCCTGGTCGGTATAGCCGCCCGCCCGCCGCAAAACCGAGCTTAAGCGCTCGCCTTTGCCGATTATATATGTCCCGGGCAATTTAACTTCCCCTTCGATACTGATCGTCTTGGCGAGCTTAAATTCGGAAGAGACCATGATGCGGTCCTTGGCTTCCAGCGCGTAATTCTCCGAATTGTCCCCGGATAAGATCTTCTTTAGATCAAGATCGATAACCTGGCTATCAAAAGTTTTTTTATCGAGACGCACGATCTCCGCTTTGGGCAGATAAGCTCCGATCACCAGATCATCCGCGGCCTTGATCACGTCCCTGATCGTCAGGCCGCTTTTCCATTGATAAGGGCCGGGGTATTTGACCGCGCCTTCCAGATACACCACGTCGTCAACCGCGGAATAAATGGGATAGACCTTGATCAGGTCCATGTCATTGATATCAACATAAAAGCGCGGATTTTTCTCCGAGAAAGTGAATTGCTTGTCAGTCACGATCTTCTTGTCATGGGCGAGGATGCGCTGGATCTGGACCCGGTTGATAAAACTGGTAGGCAAAACGCCGCCCGCCATGCCGATAACTTCGCTTAGATCGGATTTTGGGAGTATTTCAAAAATTCCGCTGCGCTTGACATTACCCGCCACCGCCGCCACCGGCCCGATCACCGGCACAAAAACCGTGTCCCCGGCGATCAAATTGACATCCTGACGGCGATTGCCGGAAAGCAGGAAGTTATACAGATCAACGCGTCCGATCGTCTTACCGTTCCGGATGACCCGTATATCCCTCAAACTCCCCCTTTTGGTCGGGCCGCCGGCTAAAAACAGGGCGTTATAAACCGTCGAAAGAGAAGACGTATTATACGTCCCGGGCCGCCTGACTTCGCCAACCACATAGATACGAGCCCCCACCACGCTTTTGATCGAGACGGCCACGTTAACCTGCTCATAATATTTGGTCAATTTACTTTCAATATAATCCCTAAGTTCTCCATACCTGACTCCCGCCACCGGGACCACTCCAACTTTGGGCAGGATAATATTTCCCTCCGGATCGACCTCAACATTAAAAACTCCTTCGGCAATCCCCCAGATCGTGACCGAGAAACTGTCCCCCGGACCAAGGACATAATCCGGGCTGATCACCTGGTCGGAATTGTTGGACAATTCCACGGCGTTTTGGTTAAAAACATCATAACCAAACTGCCTCAAAGGTTTAAACTGATAAACTTCGGCTTCTTCGGTCAGGGTTTTCGCGAAATATTCTTCAATATCGCTAAGCGATTCAATTTTATTTACTTTTTGAAAAGAGCCGGGTTCATTGCCGCTTAAAGTATTGGCAGCGGCGCCGCCCAAGCTCTTCGAGCCTAGAGCGCTCAAGTTTTGATTCCCCTTAGTTAGCATCTGGCTGTACGCGGCTGCCATTTGTTGTGTCGATCCCGTGACCATTGATTGGGGAACCAGCGCCCAGCCCAGGCTCGAACAAGCAAAATTTAACATCAGGATCAACGAGACGATCTTCATTATTTTTTTTCTCATTGTCTATTCTCCTTAAAACTTTTTATATTGATGCCAATTCGGCTTGACCAGCCTTATGATCTCTTCCCCCAGGATCCGATACTGTCCGCCCACCTTACGCGCGTGTAAGGCGCCCTTCTTGATCAACCGCAGAAAGGTCGAGCGGGAAATCTTGAGCAGGGACTTGGTCTCTTCAGCGGTATATATTTCATTGGCTAAAACGGGCGCCATAACAAAATGGTATCATAATGATTCAGGAGATGTCAATTTGTTTCAGGCGGCAATCAATCCAGCCACAAACTTTCCGACCGCCAAGCAGGCCGTCAACCCCGGCGACTCGATGCCGATCAAATTGATTAAGCCAAGCAGACACTCATTGAATATATTCCACTAGATCCAACCCAACAAAATGCTCATCACTGGTGATCAATTTCGCGTTTTCGATCTTGGCCGTCGCGTACACGATCGCGTCGGCCATCGGCAAATTGTTAGCAAGGCTAACATCGGCAGCCAACAGAACCACTCCACTACTGAACGGAGCAACAACGGCCGACTGCATCTGGGCAACCGCCAATAATGCCTTCTCCTCCCCGGCCTCCCGTTTTATTTTTTTATAAACCTCATAAATAACAATGGTTGGGACAATTACCCTGGCGGTATCTTTCAAATAAGGATAATATTTTTCCGCCAGCGGCCCGGCGGAAAAATATTCCAGCCAGCCGCAAGATTCAACTACGATCATAACCTGTCCTTATCCTCCCGATAACCTTTAATATTAATCCCCTCAACAAACCCTTTCATCCGTTTCAGCAGATGCTTGGGGATGATGTTAATGATCCCATCCTTGGCCAGAATGATGAGCCGTTCCCCGCTCTTCAGCCCAGCTTCCTCCCTCACCTCTTTTGGTATCACCAGCTGATATTTTGACGATAAAGTCGCTTCCGCCATCGA
>JAGVQF010000057.1 GCA_020051815.1 Candidatus Saganbacteria bacterium
GAAATTTTGCTCGGAGGTCAAAGAGTTGATTTTATTGTAGATGATTCATTGCTGTTAGAGCTTAAGGCAGTGCCGGAAATTAATAAAATACATGTTGCCCAAACAGTATCTTATTTAAAAACAGCAAAATTAAAATTAGGATTAATCTTAAACTTTGCCGATACTATTCTCAAAGTAAAAAGAGTAATCAATTAGCTTTTGGCTGTGTTTTTGTGTTAATTTAGTGGTTTGATTCAATTTTGTGATTTTGTGATTAAAGGAGGAAATTATTATGGCAAAAGCAAAGCGTCTGGTTAAGTTAACTTTTCCACAAAAACTGATCAAGGAGCCGGTCATCTTTACGATGGCGATGAAATTCAACGTCGTACCCAATATCCGCCGGGCCAAAGTGACGGAAACGATCGGCGAGATGGTCCTCGAGCTCGACGGCGAAGAGAAGGCCCTTGAGCAGGGGATCGCCTACATCAAAAAGACCGGCGTGATCGTGGAACCGATCGTGGGGGATATTGTCGAGTAACTTCAACCCTCACCCGCTGGCATGAACCGCCCCCCCTCTCCCAGAGGGAGAGGGGAAATACAAAACACTCTTGACAAAAATTTTGCCTTGTTTTATAATATGACTAATCGAGTCATATTATAAAGGGGGAAGAAAATGGCTGACAAGTTGAAAGAAAGAGTGCTAAAATCATTAGAGGCGGTCAGGCCGGCGCTGCAGGCCGATGGCGGGGACGTGGAGATAGTCGAGGTGGACGAGAAAGAAAAGACGGTCAAGGTCCGCCTGCAGGGCGCCTGCTCTTGTTGCATGGGCGCCGCCGCCACCCTGGAATACGGAGTGATGCGCGCGATCCAGCAGGATGTCCCGGAGATCAAAGAAGTAATCGCCGTCTGATGCCCCTGATTCGACGTGAAAAATATCGCTTGACAGAAAAATTCTTCGGTCTATAATTATAAGACTAAAATTGTCTTATTTAAAAAATATATGAACGGGGAGGTCGATTAATAATGCAGAAATTCCTTGAATCGATAAAAAAGCGCGATGGTAAGTTGGCCCGGTTCGACCAGTCAAAGATCGAAGAGGCGGTCGGCAAGGCCCTCAAGGCGACGGGTAATGAGGATAAGAAGATCGCCGGGTCGGTGACCGAGAAGGTCGTCCATAATTTAAAGAAAAAATTCGGCTATGATGCGCCCACGGTCGAAGAGGTCCAGGACGCGGTCGAGGCCGAGCTGATCGCCGCGGGGTTGGCCGAGTGCGCCAAGGCCTACATATTATATAGGCGCCAACGGGCGGAGATGAGGGAATCCCAGGCTTTTCTCAACAAGATCGACCACATCATTTCGGGCTACATCTCGCAATCGGACTGGCGCGTGGCCGAGAACAGCAACACCTCGTATTCGCTCTCCGGCCTCCAGGCCCATATCTCGGGGGCGGTGGTGGCCGAGTATACATTAAAGAACGTCTATCCCAAGGAGATCTCCGAGGCGCACCGCTCCGGCGATTTCCACATCCACGACTTGAGCATGGGCACCTTTGGCGGCTACTGCGCCGGCTGGTCCCTGCGCCAGCTGCTCGAGCTCGGTTTTAACGGCGTGCCGGGCCGCGTCTCGGCCAAGGCGGCCAAGCATTTTAATTCCGCGCTCGGCCAGGTGGTCAATTTTCTCGGCACGATGCAGAACGAGTGGGCCGGCGCGCAGGCCTTCTCATCCTTTGACACATTCCTGGCGCCCCTGGTCGCCAAGGACGGCCTCGATTACGCCGCTGTCAAGCAATCGATCCAAGAATTTGTCTTTGCCATCAACGCGACCAGCCGCTGGGGCAACCAGGTGCCGTTCACCAATATCACGCTCGACTGGACGGTGCCCGAGGACGTGGCCGACCAGCCGATCCTTTTTGGCGGCGAGTATATCCAGGGCGAGACCTACCGGCAGTTCCAGCCGCAGATGGACATGATCAACAAGGCCTTTATTGAGGTCATGATTGCCGGCGACATGCACGGCCGGGTCTTTACCTTCCCGATCCCGACCTACAATATCACCAAGGATTTTGACTGGGAGAGCGAGAACGCCCAGCTGCTCTTTGAGATGACGGCCAAGTACGGCATTCCTTACTTCCAGAACTTCGTCAACAGCGCCCTTAAGCCGAGCGACGTGCGCAGTATGTGCTGTCGCCTCCAGCTCGACCTGCGCCAGCTGATGACCAAGACCGGCGGGCTCTTCGGCTCGGGGGAGAAGACCGGCAGTATCGGCGTCGTGACGGTCAACCTGCCGCGCCTGGGCTATCTCCATAAGGACGAAAAGGGTTTTTTCGAGAAATTGAACGAATTGCTCTATCTGGCCAAGGAGTCGCTCGAGATCAAGCGCAAAGAGGTCAACAAGAATATGGAAGCTGGCCTTCTGCCCTGGTCAAAGCGTTATCTGGGCAATCTTAATTCCCATTTCTCGACCATCGGCATCGTCGGCATGAACGAGTGTTGTTTGAATATGTTCGGGGAGGGGATAGACTCGGAAAAGGGGAAAGCTTTCGGGCTCAAGGTCCTCGATTTTATCCGCGACCGTCTGACAGAATTCCAGAAAGAGACCGGGCACATCTATAACCTGGAAGCGACCCCGGCGGAGGGGACGGCTTACCGGCTGGCTAAAATCGACAAGAAGCGCTATCCCGAGATCATCACGGCAGGCGACGACGTCCCTTATTACACCAATTCGACGCACCTGCCGGTCAGCTTTACCAGCGACATCTTTGGCGCGCTTATGCACCAGGATGACTTGCAGGTCAAATACAGCGGCGGCACTGTGGTCCACGTCTTTCTGGGTGAGCGGATGCCCTCGGCCGAGTCGTGCAAACTGCTGGTCAAAAAGATCGCTACCAAATTCCGCCTGCCGTATTTTACGATCACGCCGACGTTCTCCATCTGCCCGGTCCACGGCTATATTAAAGGCGAACACAGTTCCTGCCCAATTGTCGTAAAAGAGTCCCTCGAAATTTCTCGGGACAAGGAGGTGATAAGGTATGAAGAACCAGAGCAAAACAGTCGAGTTGAAGAGTTACTGCAGCCAGCCTACGGAGGTGTATAGCCGGGTCGTCGGCTATTTCCGGCCCGTGCAGAGCTGGAACACCGGTAAGAAAGCGGAATTCGGTGACCGCAAGACCTATGTCGTGGCCAATGAAAACAATGAAAAATAAATTGCTCAATGAAATGGAATCATATTTCGGCCGGGATGAGAAACGGATCAACCATGCTCGGCGCGTTCTAGACCACGCCGAGCAGATCCTGGCTCGCGAAGCGGGGGACCGGGAGGTGGTCGTGGCGGCGGCGATCCTGCACGACATCGGGATCCACGCGGCGGAGAAAAAACACGGATCGACGGCCGGCAAGTTCCAGGAGATCGAGGGGCCGCCGATCGCGAACCACATCCTGCGGCGGGCCGGTTTTCCGGACGAGAAGATCAGTGAGGTTTTGACCATCATCGCCCATCACCATACGCCGGGCGTTGTCAAAACGACGGACTTTAAGATCCTCTACGAGGCGGACCGGCTGGTCAATATTGAAGACGAGAAAAATTCGCGGGAGGGATAGGTATTCTAATCAACAGGAAAGTCGACTACGCGCTCCGGAGCCTGATCTTTTTGGCCGAGCAAAAAGAGGGCAACTGGAGCTCGACGCAGGCGATGAGCAAAAAGCTAAGGATCCCCAGAATCTTTTTGGCCAAGATCGTCAACGCGCTCGCGCGCCACAAGATCGTCGAGACCCAGCGCGGCAAATCGGGCGGCCTGCGGCTTTTGAAAAAGGATGTGACCGTGTCCGAGATCATCAGACTGCTCGACCCCAAGTTCTCGCTCAATAAGTGCCTGGGCAAGAGCTATACCTGTTTTATGGAAAAGAGCTGTCCGCTCCACAAGCTGCTCAAGCTGATCGAAAAAGAGCTGTTCCAAAAACTGGATTCAACCGCTATTACCCAGCTGGTTTGATCGCTAAGGAAGATCATGTCAAAGCGCAAGATCATTAAGATCGATGAGAACAAATGCAACGGCTGCGGGCTTTGCCTGCCTAACTGTCCGGAGGGGGCCCTGCAGGTTATCGACGGCAAGGTCCGGCTGATCAGCGACCTTTTTTGCGACGGGCTGGGCGCCTGCCTGGGCCATTGCCCGCTCGGGGCGATCGAGGTTATCGAGCGGGAAGCCGAGAATTATGACGAGCGCCGGGTCATGGCTAATATTGTCAAAGCCGGCGCAAACGTCGTGGCCGCCCATCTCAACCACCTGCGGGAGCATGGGGAGAAAGCCTATTTACAACAGGCCATGGATTATTTAAAAGAACAAAATATCGATATTCCAAAGGGGGAAAATAAAATGCATTCAGGCTGTCCAGGATCGCAAACGATCGATTTCGAGGGCGCGGCTTCAGAGGCGGGGAGTGACCATGGTAAAAGAGCTTCGCAGCTTCGGCAGTGGCCGGTCCAGCCGCATCTCGTCAATCCGCTGGCGCCGTATTTCCAGGGCAGGGATGTTCTGCTCGCGGCCGATTGTGTCGCTTACAGCGTCGGTGATTTCCATAAAGACCATTTAAAAGGCAAGAGCCTGGCGATCGCCTGTCCCAAACTGGACGAGGGGCAGGAGACCTACATCGAAAAGATCGCCGCCTTGATCGATGACGCCAAGATCAATACCCTGACCGTTATGATCATGCAGGTCCCCTGCTGCGGCGGATTGTCCCACCTGGCCAAAGAGGGCAGGGACAAGGCCAAAAGAAAAGTGCCGATCAAGACCGTGGTGGTCGGCCTGCAGGGTGAGGCGTTGTCGGAGAATTGGGAATAGATTGACGGGACAGATTATTTTCTATAATATAGTATTATAATGACAGACAATCAAAACATCACACCTCTCCTGATCGCCATCGCGGCCGAAAAGAAAGCCATCGAATATTACGGCCGCGCGGCCAGGCGCATCACCAACCCGACCGGCAAAAAAGCGCTGGAGAAGATTAAAAAGCAGGAAGAGAACCACTATAAAGCTTTGAAAAACAAATTTAAAAAGCTGACCGGCC
>JAGVQF010000099.1 GCA_020051815.1 Candidatus Saganbacteria bacterium
GAGAAGTATAGGACGCCGGTCATCCTTTTACCCGACGAGGTCATCGCCCACACCAGGGAGCGCATCGAGATCCCGTCCGAGGTTAAGATCGTTAACCGCAAACAGCCGCCCGCTGGTGTCGACAAGAAAACTTTCCAGCCCTACGCCGTCGCCCGCGACGACGAGGCGCCGATCATTCCCAACTTTGGCGAAGGCTTCCGTTTCAACATCACCGGCCTGATCCATGACGACTCTGGCTTCCCCTCCGCCGCGCCGGAGATAACGCAAAAGACCCTCCTGCGCCTGCACAAAAAGATCGCGGCCGGCTATGAGGAAATAAAGGGGATCGAGATCGACCTGCCGAGAAATACCGAGATCGCCGTCCTCTCCTACGGGGCCTCGTATCGCTCGGCCGCCCAGGCGGCCCACGACGCCAAAGTCGGCACCGTTAAAATTACCACCCTCTTCCCTTTTCCGGATAAAGAGATCAAAGAACTCGCGAAAAAAGTTAAAACAATGATCGTGGTCGAGATGAACCTGGGCCAGCTAATTGGCGAAGTCGAGCGGGCAGTCGCGGGAGCGGCCAAAGTCGCCGGCGTCAACATCGCCAACGGCCTGCTGATCACGCCGGATACGGTCGGAGAAAAGATCAAAGAATGTCTGAACAAGAAGATGTAAGAAAATATTTGCGGCTTGATAAAATGCCGACCATCTGGTGCCCCGGCTGCGGCAACGGCATTGTCCTGCAGGGAGTCCTGCGGGCGATCGGCAAGCTAAATCTCGACCAGGACAAAGTCGCTGTTGTCTCCGGCATCGGCTGTTCGTCGCGCGCCGCCGGCTATGTCGACTTTAACACTCTCCACACCACTCACGGCCGGGCCATCACTTTTGCGACGGGGATCAAGCTGGCCAAACCGGAGCTGACCGTCATCGTCCTCACCGGCGACGGCGACTGCTCGGCCATCGGCGGCAACCACCTTATCCACGCCGCCAGAAGAAACATTGACCTCACCGTCGTCGTCTTTAATAATTCCATTTACGGCATGACCGGCGGCCAGTTCTCGCCCACCACCCATGTCGACGACATCGCCGCCACCGCCCCCTTTGGCAGTATCGACAATTCTTTTGACCTGTGCGAGCTGGCCGGCGCGGCCGGAGCCAGCTACACGGCCCGCTCGACCACATTTCACGCGGCCCAAATCCCGCTGCTCGTCGAAAAAGGGATAGAGAACAAGGGCTTTTCATTTATTGACGTCGTCACCGCCTGCCCGGTCTACTACGGGCGCATGAACAAGATGCCCGAGGCGGTCGACATGCTGAAAACACAAAGAGATAATGCCAGGAACATCAAGCAATGGAGCACGATGAGCGCTGAAGAAAAACAAGGCAAGTTCGTTATCGGCGAGCTCAAGAACCAGCCGGCGCCCGAATACGCCGCGAGCTACGCCGCCTTGCGTGAAAAATTGAAAGGCAGCCAATGAGCCGATTTGAAATTTGCCTTGCCGGCAGCGGCGGCCAGGGCCTCATCACAGCCGGGAAGATCCTGGGCGAAGCCATCGCCCTCCACACCAGCAAGAACGTCGTCCAGACCCAATCATACGGGCCGGAATCGCGCGGCGGCGCCAGCCGCGCCGAGCTGGTGGTGAGCGACGAGCCGATCTATTATCCCAAGGTGGTCAAGCTCGATCTCCTGCTCGCCCTGACCCAGGAGTCGATCAAGAAATATCTGGCTAACCTCAAAGCCGGCGGCACGCTGATTGTCGATCCCTCGGGGGTCAAAGATGTCCCCGCGGGCGACTTTAAGGTCTATAATATCCCGATCATGCAGACCTCAAAGGCCGAGTTGGGCAAAGTTATTTTCGGCAATATCCTGGCTCTGGGCGCCATCGCCGCGCTCACAAAAATAATACCTCTCGCCGACCTGGAAACTTCGGTCCTCTCAAATGTCCCCGAGCGCTTTCGCGACGACAATAAGAAGGCCTTAGGCATCGGGTTTAAGCTGGGCACGGAGGCGGCCAAATGAAGCTCCACGAATACCAGGCCAAAGAACTGCTGGCCAAATACGGCATCCCGACACCGAGAGGAAAGATGGCGGAAACGGCGGAAGCGGCAGAAAAGTTTGCGGCCGAGGTCGGCCTGCCGCTGGCGATCAAGGCCCAAGTTTTAGTCGGCGGCCGCGGCAAAGCCGGCGGGATCAAGATCGCGAGGAGCGCGGCTGAAGTAAAAACCTTCGCCGATCAAATTCTCAATATGAAAATAAAGGGCCTGCCGGTCGTCTCCGTCCTCGTCGAAAAGGGGCTTGAGATCGAGAAAGAATATTATCTTGGCATCACGCTTGACCGGACGACCAAGAGCAACGTCCTCATCTTTTCGGCCATGGGCGGGATCGACATTGAAGAAGTCGCTCTTCATGATCCCGAGGAAATTTTCCGTACAGCCCTCCCCCGCTTGCCCAAAACCCTCCCCCATCTGCCGGCCGAAGAAAGCAAGCAAGTGACGGCTATCGCCGAAAAGCTCTACGATCTTTATCTCAAAACCGACGCTACACTGGCCGAGATCAACCCGCTGGTCAAAACTAAAGATGGCCAGTTTATCGCCGCCGATGCCAAGATCGTGATCGACGATAACGCTCTCTTCCGTCAAAAGGAACTCGCCGCTTTCCAGGAATCGGCTGACGAAGATCCGCTCGAAGCCGAAGCCCGGCGGCGCAAGATCGCCTATGTCCGCCTCCCCGGCTCGATCGGCATTCTCGGCAACGGCGCGGGGCTCGTCATGACAACAATGGACGAGGTTAAACGCGCGGGCGGGGAACCCGCCTGTTTTCTCGACTTAGGCGGCGGCTCCAAGGCCGAGATGGTCGCCAGTTGTCTTGAGCTCCTGACCCGGGACCCCAACATCAAAGGCATT
Organism: Candidatus Saganbacteria bacterium; assembly: GCA_020051815.1. Lineage (GTDB taxonomy): Bacteria > Margulisbacteria > WOR-1 > O2-12-FULL-45-9 > XYB2-FULL-48-7 > 2-01-FULL-53-15. Next base: position 2,887 of record JAGVQF010000099.1, read on the forward strand.
TTCTTTAACATCTTCGGCGGGATCACCCGCTGTGACGAAGTTGTGGCCGGGATCATCGCCGCGCATGACAAGATCGGCGTCAAAGTCCCCATGGTGATCCGGCTGACGGGGACGCGCGAAGAAGAAGGCAAAGCGCTCCTCGCCAAAACGACTTTTTTGACCTACGCAGCCTCAATGTCCGAAGGAGCTAAAAAAATTGTGGAGCTAACCAAATGAGTGTTCTGGTTGGCAAAGATACGCGCGTTATCGTCCAGGGGATTACAGGAAGAGAAGGTTTATTCCACGCCGAGCAGATGATCAAGTTCGGCACCCAGGTCGTGGCCGGCGTCACCCCCGGCAAGGGCGGCCAAAAAGTCCTTGGGGTCAATGTTTTCAATAAAGTTGCCGAGGCCAAAAAAGAGACCAATGCCAACGCGTCTATTATCTTTGTCCCCGCCCCTTTTGCCAAATCGGCCATAATTGAGGCGGTCGAGGCCGGCATCAAGTTTATTGTCACGATCACAGAA
>JAGVQF010000205.1 GCA_020051815.1 Candidatus Saganbacteria bacterium
CCTTCAATACCGTGATCGAACGCCTCGGCAAAGAGGAACAGCTCGCCCAGGAAAAGATCAGCGAGCGCGCCGCCGCTTTCTTCAACCCGGCCCACCGGCTGGCCCAGGCCATAATTCCTTTTACCGATGGATTGCGCTTTACCCCCAGCCCGGCCCTCTACGAGCTGGCCAGATTTACCCCGTTCGTTGATTACATCTACAATCCCGAAAACGCCAGCCAGTATGCGCTCAAGCCGTTCCTCCTGAGCGCCGCCGAGCCGATCTACGCCCGCCTGTTTGACTTTTTTCTCCATATGGCCAGAAGGGAGGAATTCGTTTCGATCACGCCTGGGCTTGATCGCAACTATATGCAAATGATGGGGGATATTCAAACCCCGCTTCTTTTCGTCGCCGGGGAAAAAGATTATCTGGCAACGGTTGGGACGATAAAACATGCTCACCGGTACACTGTGGGGCGGGAACCAACAAAATCACGCAAGGCCATGTTTCCGCTTGAGGTCATGAAATACACCGGCCACGCCGACCTGATCGCCGGCTTCAACGCTTTGACCGAAGTGGCTAAAGCGGTGGTCAAATTCTTTGCACGCCATCCCTAACTGAAATTTCCGGCGAAATCGGCCGATAGATATATGGGAGAGGGGAATGAAGGCGGAAGAGGGCAGAAGAAGACAAGGAAGGCAATAAAATGAGCGACGCAAAACCAGATAGGAATAATTACGATATCGCCTCTATTTCCCGCACGGGTCAGGAAAAACGCACCAATCATGTCCGTCAGGCTCTTTTCATGGAAAAATCGCAAAAAACCACCGGCACATTTGTGAGCGTCTTTGCTGACATCTTTCTTAAGCGCGAGGCCGGCCAGAGGAGCTACATCTGATGAACACCCAGGATAACGCCAAGGTCATCGAAGCCATCGAACGGACGACGCTCTTCAATTATTTCGAAAAACTGATCGACGCCCCCACGCGCAAGGTCACGCTCTTTTCGGTTTTCCCGTACACCGCGGCCGCCAATCTGGCCGATCCGCGCAATTATTTTCTGCTGGAAGATCTCTCACGGCTGACCACTCTCAACTGCGGCAACTCGAAGAATTAGCTAATTACCCGCTCCAAAGCCGAAAGTTTTTCCCACTCTGGCAAAAAAGCCGTAATCTTTGAGGCGGATAAAACTTGTCTTGCACTCCGATCGGCTGACCGCGATCTTTTGGCCCGCCTTGATCGGCAGCAACTGCTGGCCGTCGGCTGTCACGCTCACCCCATCGCCGCGCTTGAGCGTGATCTCGACCGGCCCGTCCAGCACCAGCGAGCGGTTGCTTAATGAGTGCGGGCAGATGGCCGAGACGATGAGGCTCTTCGAATTGGGCGAAAGCAGCGGGCCACCGGCCGCCAGGTTGTAGGCGGTCGAGCCGGTCGCGCTGGCCACGATCAGGCCATCGGCGGTGTAGCGCCCGATCCCCGATATTTCAAATTTGATCACGCGCGAGATGCCGCTTTTGGCCAGCACAACATCGTTTAAGGCCAGCAGTTTTTTGCTGCCGAGGCGCGCTTCGAGCATCGAGCGTACATCAAGTTTGTAGCGGCCGCTTTTGACGCTTTTGAGCGCGGTCGAGAGCTCCGCGAGCTCGATCTCCGACAAAAAGCCGACCCCGCCCAGATGGACGCCGAGGATCGGGATATTGTCTCCCGCCACCAGCCGGGCGGCCCGCAAAATTGTGCCGTCGCCCCCCAGCGTCACGATAAAATCGGCTTTTTTCAGGTCGACCTTGAAGCCGAGCGCTTTGACGTCGCGGGCGACCTGCGCCGCTGTCGCCGCGATTAGTCTGTCTTCTTTCTTATAGATAATTCCAACTGTTGTCATCAGAACAATTTCACCTGTACCATAAGGTAGATTATACCAACAACGATCGCAATAATGAATAGCGCGCTGAAGAACTGGAAATAAAAATCAAGCCCTCGCTCGCGGGGGAATTTGAAGCCCACAGCATGGATCTCTGCCGCCTCCGGATCAACGAGAATGATCCCGTTCAAGCCAAAGGCCCGGTCAAGCTCAATAAGCTTGCGGCGAAAGACCGGATCGGTCGGATCAAAGCTCCCGTCTCCCCTTTTTACGACCACAACATATTTTTTGCCGGCCTTTTCAACCGTAAATTCCGCTTCAAGGCTGCCCAGGGATTCCCGCCCGTCAACATTGACGAGGATCGACTCTTTCTGGTTCTTGCCGAGGATCTGATAGCCGTGTCGTTTTAGTTGATTTTCGACCAAATTCATTTCTAAGAGGGATTATATTATAAAGACAAAAATACTACAAACAAAAGAAACGCCGGAGTTTGTCCGGCGTTCTTGTTCATGACTTTTACTAACGCAAAGAATTCAAAAATGCCTCACTTGGCCCGACCAGTTTTTCGCGATTTTTCAGTCTTTCTCGGCAGGTTTTCCGCCAGTCGAAAACCAACGAAAGCGCTATAAACCGGCGTCCCAAACGCCAGCCCCATCGTATGGGCGTAAGCGAGAGAAGTAGACGGCCCCCCAAACCCATAATAGAGCCAGGGCTCTTGCCGATATGATGTTATGTCGGCTGAAGGAGTTATGCCGGCCCGTTCCCAAATATTGCGGATTTTTCGCAAACCGTATCTGAAAGCATTTCCGGCAGGCCTTCCCTTTGCCGCTCTGCTTACCATATCATCTTTTTCATCTACGCCGCCAAAGACTCTAAGACATTGGATTCTTGGGGGCACAGCGTCAAACAGTAAATTCCACTCCGCTTCCGTCAAAAGACGAAATCCCCTGCCAGTCTGTTGTCTTAAAAATTTAATATACGATCCGATGTCCCAGTCGCTTACGCACGCAACCGGCTCATCACAAAAGCTTGGCTTATAAAAAAACTGTTCGCGAGTCAACTCAATCGTTCCCCCGTTTTTTTCATTTACTAAGATTTCGATTTTGCTGGAGTCCTGCTTAACTTCGTGGCCGGACAAAGTCAAAAAGCTAAGAAAAGAGAGATTCGTCACTTCAGTTCTGCCAACATTAAATGGTCGCCCTTTAATCCCCTCTGCCGCGACCATCTCTGGAACAACCAGATCTGCTTTCCCCCGCGCGACATCAATTGCCCTCAAAATCGATTGCGTTACCCGCATGTTTTCTGATGATATATTTTTTGTAGGCCGAAACTCGTTCGCCCTTGCAAGCTCCCCGGCGGGCGTGCGCCCCACAAAACGTAAACTTTTGCCTCGATTTGATTCATTTCTCTGTCTTTGCACCGTAAGCGTCAATTTCGGCCCAATTCTTCGATTCTCCATTTTCCTCTACCTCCATTATTTTCTGCAAGGATTGATAACCTTTTGGTTCCCAATCTATATCCGCGCCATTTTTGGAAAATTTCACTCTATTTTGAAAATAGGGGAAATGATCGGGAACATGGTTACCCCCTGGACCTGGTTGAAATTTTATAGACGGCAAAAGCGTCTCCGGGCTGAGGCGGTGGTGGCGGGGCGCTTTTTTCAATGAGGGGGATTGTAATTGTCAGCAGCAATAATTATTTTCGACTTCATTTTTCGAGCCAGACAAGATACTCAACGTTCCCCTCCTTTGCTCCGGTGATCGGTGATTCGACCAGGCCTTTCACCTCGAATCCTATTCCTATTGCCTGTTCCTTCATCCTTTCCACGATCTCACTTC
>JAGVQF010000206.1 GCA_020051815.1 Candidatus Saganbacteria bacterium
AACAGAAACAAAGTCTTGGCGCCAGGCAAAAAAGACCGCTGACCGCCTTAGCTTCGGCACACACTACCAAATAACCGATGGCCAATATGTTGTCAGTGAAGAGGCGCGTAATCAGAAACTGTTCGTTTCAGAAAATGAGCGTAAAGTCCGCTGGCAAGAGCTCCCTCCAACTCATCAGAAACGGATCATTCGCTCGCTGCAAGCAAAGCACATGGTCCGCGGCCGGGAGTTTGAAGTCGATTACCTTGGGCGGGACATCGCCCTGCGCGACAGTAACACCGGCCAGATTAAGCGTGGTTCACATTTTAGCGACGGCTTGCACCAGGCCCTACAGGCCCGTTTCGAATCAATCGCCGGCATTCGCATTACACCGGAAAGCTCAACCATCGCCCAAATCCTAGGCCGTGACATGCTCCGCCAGATCAAGAATATCGTTGCATCCTCAGGAACGCTCAAACCGATCGCTCAGGTCCTGGAGCAGAATGGCATAAGCTTCATTGAGGTTGAGCGCAATGTCCCAGTCTATAACTGGGATCCAACAATAGTTGTCAAATCAAACATAATTAAGATCAAGACTCTGATCGACAGCATGCAGGGCGAAATCCGTATTGGCGAACGGTTAGTACAAATAAGAGGGAATATTGATCAAACTGCCCAGATCAATGAGGCCATTACCAAACTCAAGCAAAACCTTTCCGCTGGCGCTATCCTCTCCCCTTATCTTGAATTTACGCCAGAACTATTTAAGACTCGTGCTGCCAAGGTCTCCGCCATCATTGACCGGGCAGCAACGGATCTGGCCACTGGCCAGCCGGTGGTGATCAGCGTCAACGACCCGCTCTTGGCCGAGGAGATTTTCGAGGAATTGTCAAGGGACGCCCGCTTTAATCAGGTCAAAGGGAAGATAAAATTATTAACCCACAAACAAGAACGCAACTATCAAGAGACATTTAATAATCCGATTGAAAAGAATGCGCGCATTTTAGTAACCACTCTTGCCCGCCGGGCAACAGACATTCAGACGAAAAATAATCATGGAGTGATCTTTTACAAGTGCGATCAGGAAGGCGGCAGCTGGGGATCAGAACAGGAATATGGCCGGGCCGGAAGGAATGGAACCGCTGCCATTATTAGAACTTTCGGCTCCATTGAAAGTGGGATCTATCAGGCTGAGCTCGGCTCCCATTTTGATTCTATTAAAGAACGCCTGCAAAATCACGCCACTGCACACCAAAATAATGACCCTAGCAGATCAAGATTATTAGAAGGACTTTCCGCACTATCTGAAAAATCGTCATTTAGCGAAGCGATGGAGCTCGCCTTTTCGATTAATCCGGATGAGGCTGCTTCTGAATTACAAATCGACATCTTAAATAGAGCTCAGGCGGCCACCGACCAAATAATTTTTTCCCAACTGGACCGTGCCGCTTCAATTGACGCCTTGAAGCCTGAAGGGAGCCGGCAATATATCGAGTCATTAAGAATGGCGTTCAGTTCCGTTAGCTCCGGGACAGAGATGTTGCGCCGCACCACCATAACATTAGTTGAACAGGAGTTGCATTTTATTCTGGAATCGATCGGGCTTCATTCCGACCAGGTTTTCGATCTAGAAACGGGCGATCCAGCCCGCCGCCGCGGCCTGGAAAGCGCCTTGCGTGAAACAAGTGAAAAACTTGGTAAAATGTTCAACTTTAAGATTAAATTAGTTCTCCCCACTTCCGGCTCATTATCTTTTGCCGATTTTGTTCATGCCGTTGCGGAACAAGCAACCGACACGCTTTTTGATCTTCGCTCGGTTGAGGGGCGCAACGTTCCCCAAATATTCCAAGAAGCTTTCAGACAATTTGATATGACTGTAAATGAGATGGCCGATAGATTAAATAATAAATATCTTAGCGACGGAGGGTTGATCGCCTCCTCAAAACAAGAAGCTGCCAACAAAGCATTAACTACCAGGGAACATTATGCTACTGACTTCCAAACACAGGTCGACAACCTGGCCGAGCAGTTCCGGCTGAATGTCATTAGGGGGATTAGGGCGCTGCGAATCAGCACCGCGATCCCCATCGTTGGACGCCATGGCTTGCTCCGCCGCCAGCTAAGTACCGATATAACTGTTGATCTGGTACAACTTGGCAGCCAGCCAGCAGTTGCAAACTCTGCCAACCAAGAATTTGTTCCTGTATCCCCATCAACAGCAGAAGTAGCAAATACCAGCGTCGAGATCCGGGCGGCACTCGAGAACAATCCTAAGGTCAAAATCTCGATCAACGGCGCTTTTAAGGGGGTCGAGGCCGGCGCGGAATTGGCCTTCTGGCAGGCCATGGATAAGGCGGTTGCGGAGGGAAGAGTTAAAAGCATCAATATTAAGGATGGTGTCTACTTCGCCAATGGCGGCGGGCAAGCCCTTGGCCGCTTGATCACGCTCCTTGAAGGCGGCCAACCTCCCGAAAACATCAAAGTCTTTGCCGATGGCAATCAGGTCAAGATCAAGGGTTCGCTCCACTTTGATCCCAAAGTCGTCAGTTTTCTCGGTACCGGCGCGCTTCAGCGGGATAATATTAAGCTCGGCGAGAATGGCACAGCCAGCAAAGCAACTAAGACCTACCGCGTCAAACTCGCCAGAGAACAGGCCAAAGTCCTCCGCCCGCTGGAACTTCAGCTCAGGGAAATGGAGCGGACGCTCAAACGTCTGCCGGCCGGTTCGCAGCAGCACGCCATTCTTGAAGAAAATATCAGCCAGTTGCGTCATGAAACTAAAGAGTTCGGGGCCGCGCTCAATACAAAAGAAGGCCGCGCCGCTGTCCACCGCGGGAAAGCCCTTGAATTCGCCCAGAGCCACGGCTTCATGCTCGGCTTCATTCTTGTCGGCACCGCCTGGCACAATCGCCGTGATCTCTGGTCAAAACAAACAGGTATTCAGGCCGGGATCGCCTTGGGCGGTTATGCCGGTTTCGTGGTCGGCGAGAAAGCAGTTGACGCTGTTCTGCGGATCGGCGGCAAGAGCGTCAAGATCGCCGGGCCGCTGGTCGGCGCCGCGTTCGAGGCCGGCCATGCTATCTATAACGACAGGCATCTCTGGTCGGGAGACGGCTCCGATATCGCGCTCGCCGCCGGCGACCTAACTTACCGCGCCTTCAACGGCGGAGCGATCTTTGCCGCCAGCGGGGCCGCTGCTGCCTGGGCTGCTCCCGGGAGCCTGTTGGCTTCAGGCGTCGTTTTCCTTGGCGCCAGCACTATCCTCTACGGTCTGACCGAGATCGTCGAAAACAAAACTGTCACCGCCTGGCTGGAAGGCAGTCGCACCGCGGCGGAGATCAAAGATTATCTTGGACCGCTCGGCATCGATCTCTCGATCAGCTCTGATCGTGGTCAAGAAAAGTTTTTCAATGAGGTCGTAGTGACCTATAAACAGGGCGAGCAAACTATTAAATTGACCCGCGCCGCCCTGCTGGCCGCCCAGCTCCATCAATTGCAGGCGGCAGGAAAACTCGATCTGGCCAAACTTAAAGTCAATCTCGATCTCAATGTCGACAGCTGGGATCAGGTCACCCTTCAGAACATCATGACGCTGGTCGAGCGGGCCGGAGAAATGATCAGCGCTCGAGGCGCCTCTGCTCCCTCGCTCACTCTTCAGGCGGCTGTTTCGTCCCGGACCGAAAGTGTCAGTGACCCGCTGACCAGCAAAAAAGTCGGGGTCGTCCGCCGCGACACTTTTAACACCGCCTGGAAAGTCGATCTTGACCTGCCGTTCGGCGTCGGCAACAACCCTCTCTGGCGGCAAAGTCAGGCTGTCCTGGCCGATTTCCAGCGTGATATCAACAGTCGCGAGGCGATCTCATTCTCAACAGAAACGATCATCGAAGGCAACGAGACGGCCGTGTTGACGGCCCAATATGTCAGAAGCAAAATGAAAAGCGCTGGCTCCCTTGACCTCTTCGACGTTCTCCTTGCCGAGGTACCTATGCCGCTGGGCCGTTTGGATCGGGCCCCTCGGCTACTTTCCGATTTAGCTTTAATGCTGGTAAAAGCCGGTTATTTGCGTTATGAAGATCTGGCTCCTACGGACTCATCGCCCCTGACGATCAACCTTAGCGACCCCGCGATCCTGCGCAAGATCCAGGCCGCCTATCTTAAATTTTCTACCGATCATAACGGACTGCCGGTCGCCGGACGCGAAATGATGTATAAGACCCAGGTGAACAATCTTACGAATAAGCCAGCCGCTTTCGATCGCTATAATCTTGACAGCGAAACACTGCTCAAGCTGGCTGTTGAGTCAGGCGCCTGGGTAGAGGTGCTGAATGGCGCCGGGGCTGGAGGACAAGAAATATTTGAAATCTTCAGAGTCGCGTTAGTGACAAAGTGCGGCCTGACGGTGACTCTTATTGATGAAGCGAAAAAAGACGGACAATTGAGCGCGGTCGCTGTAAATCTATTGCGGCCGGTCGATCAGAGGATTCAAAAGTAATTTTGGGGCTGCCGTTAACAGGCCGGCAGCCCCTTTTTAAATATAATGAAAAAGAAATATGGCAGGCGTTAACGATCATGAGGGAAAAGCCTGATCTGATGAATACCATCCCCTGACTCACGTCCCATCCATGATATAATAATTAGTGAATAAATATGGCAACAAATCCAGTTAGCAGTAAAGACCAAACGGCCGCGCACGCCGCCGCCGAGCCCAAAAAGAGCGCGCTCGCCCGTTTAACGCGCGAGACCAAGATAAAAGGGAACGAACTTTACCGGGTCGCCCACGAAAAAGATTACTCGCTTGGCTATAAAACCGATGAGCTGATCTACAACGTGAACACTGCCCAAGCAAAGAGAGAAGCCGAACTTGTCCGTAATGCCTACCTCGCCCTCGACCAATCGCTGACCGCGCTCGGCTACAAGCGGGACAAATTCGAAAGAGCCGGCGTGGCCGACCGAGGTCAGATATCCTGGGGCTGGCTCGACAGCCGCCTCTTCCGCTTTATGAAAGATCAGGGTTTAATCGCAGAAAATGAGCCCCAGCAGAGTATTATTTTCGGAAAAAATGGGCTCACCAAACTGATGGGAGCGCTCAAAAAATAAGCCGCTACTTGATCTTCGTTCCCGCCTAACCTAGATCTTTTATCAGCTTTTCTATAAGAGGCGGATATTTGGGCAGTTTGCCGTAAACTTTTTCAGCCATCTCTTCGTTGTAAATATGCGCGGTTTCGTTCCTGGTCTCGACCATATCCAGCCATTTGGGATCATTGTCGATCAGCTTGACCTGAAACGCGCCCCTGATCGCGTCTTTGGGCGAATAGATATCCTTGACCCCTTTTTCTTCGAGATAATTCTTCATCGTTTTCCAGGCCAATTCATACGTGAACTCAAAGCGCTGGATGGCCGAATCCCTGACCACGTCGTTCTTTGCCATGGCCAGGATCTCCTGGAATTTCTTGAACGCTTTCTTGAGCTGGCCAACCGAATTGCCGAGTTTATTTTTCATAGATCACCTCTATTCTCTGGAGCGCGATCGCCTTAAAGTCCCCGCCGACGCTGTTAAAATCCACCACGTCGATCTTTTGCAGGATCGGGAGATCGTCCAGGCCAGACCTGATCTCGCTTAAAACGGCCGGCGGAATCGTTTCGTTGGCCTGGATGCCGAGATCGATATCCGACCGCTCCGTGGCATTCCCTTTCGCCCGCGAGCCGAAATAGAATATCTTATAATGCGGAAGATCGATCTTGCCGTTTATGATCCCAATGATCCTTTTATTTATCTCTTGCTTATTAAAGCCAGGATTATTCATGATTCATAGATGTTACAACAATTGAATGCTATCATCGGACTCGAGCAAAATCAACACGATTAGGGGATCAGGATGTGGTGATCAGTGGATCGGGAGATCAGGAATAATTTGTACCTGATACCTGCTATCCTGATATCCACTGTCTGATAACCTGATCTCCTGATATCCTATTTGATCTTCGCCGCCGCGAGACGGGCCTTGATGATCTGCCTCACACTGCCGGGAAAGAGCCCGGCGATTTTCTTGAGTTTTTTCTTGTTTAAACCGGCCAGATTAAACTCATCCAGGGCTGGCGCCTCTTGCTTGTTGTTTAACTCGATGTACAAATAATCAAGCAGGGCTTTCTCCGGTGTCGCCCGCAGCACCCCCCGGTCATTGATGAAATTGTTGAATAAGCGCGGCTGGAGATGATGAAAAACTATTTCACCCAGTGGAGTATTCAAATTCTTGATCTTTCTCGTCGTCGCGCAGGTCAGCACCAGCGGCGCCTGCGACATGATCCCCTGGTCTTCCAGGGCGCTTTCAAAGGAGATATAGCAGGGTTTGCCGTAAAGCATCGCCACCTCCTCCAGCGCGGGAGGGGAAAACCGGTTGGCGTAGGTCTGCTTGTACAGCTTGATGAGATAGCCCCGCCGGCTCAAGCGCTGGATCGCTTTCAGGGCCGCCGCGCGGCCGAGCCCGCTCGCCCTCTCCAGCGTCCCGGCAGAAAGGATCTTTTGCTTTTCCTGCCCCAGCTTTTGCAAAAGGTCCAGCCAGGAGGAAAAAGTGAAATACTTCTTCATAGCGCTTCGATACCCGCCTTGATCAAGGCCCTGGCTTCCGCCAACAGGCCGGCATAGCCATCAGCCGCGAACTGGCGCCGATAATTAAGGGGCAAAAATCTTTCCATCTCATTTTTAACATTCGCCGCGGAGACAAGCGCTAACCCGCGGGCCAGGTTGGCGGCCGGGACGGCATAATCCTTGAATTTTTTTCTCAATAATTCTGGTTCAAGCTTGATCCCCTGCTGTTTCAATAACCAGAGATCAAAAAAATCCCGCCCCTTGCAGAA
>JAGVQF010000014.1 GCA_020051815.1 Candidatus Saganbacteria bacterium
GATCTCTCCACAGGCATTCTTGCCCGCCCTGCCTGCCGGCAGGCAGGCGTAGGCAAGCCGTCTGATTATACGGCGGGCGAGCCGTGGTTGTCAAATAAGGGGCGCTATGCTAATCTTATATTTGATGCATATCCCGGATGGTTTTCTTGACCCCAAATTGTCGAGCGGGCTCGCCGGAGCCGCCGCCCTTGTTTTGGCCTACTGCCTCTCCAAAGTTTCACAAGCCGTGACCGCCGTCGTGCCGGCCGCCGCGCTGGCCACCGCCGGAGCCGGGTTCTCTTCCGTCAACGTCGGCGCGAGAAAAGTCATCACCTCGTTCGGCAAGAATCTTATTTTGCGGACTTGCGCCGTGGCCGGCCTGATCATTTCACTTCAAATGTTTGACTTCCGCATCTTGTCCGGCACACCCGTTCATTTCTTGGGCGGGGCTTTAGCGGCCATCCTGTTGGGGCCCTTTGCCGGCGGGCTGGCAATGGGCGGCGCGATCTTAATTCAGGCCATGATGTTTGGCGATGGCGGCATAACAGCCCTGGGGGCAAATCTCATTAATATGGCTTTTATCGGGACGTTTCTGGCTTATTATGTCTATTCTTTTCTCAAGCCTAGATTTGGGGAAGAAGCTGGTATCGCGGCAGCGGCGTGGTTCTCGGTCGTGGCCTCGGCGCTTGTCTTCATCCTCGAGCTGTCTCTCCCCCTCTCGGCCCTCAAAGTCTATTTTCTTCTGGGACTGGGCGAGGCGGCGGTCACGCTGGGGCTGGTACAACTTTTCAGGCTCTTTAACCTCGAAAAAGAATAGTTGACTGAGCGCTTTTGAAAATATCTCCGCCGGAGGCGGACAAGCGAACCGATTTCCTTATTTGATGGGCGGCGATGAATGAGGGGCAACTTACCTATTCTTGCATCTTGATGCGGCCTTGAGAATTCCCTTATCTCCCTTAATCAACGCTAATTTCTTTGTCCTTGACCAATTTTTGATTTGACCTTCCCGCCGCGCTGCTTCCGATCGCGACACATGTTCTTCAAAATATCTTAACTTAATTGCTGGGTTAAAATCGGTATAATGCCCGCCTTGGCCGGTTTGATGCTGGTTAAATCGTCTCTCAAGATTATTAGTTATACCGGTGTAGAGGGCCTTATTGGAGCATTCGATTATATAAAGAAAATACCGCATGTTTATTTGACCTCGACTCCGCCTCGACTCATCCGCCTTCGGCGAATTCGCTCGGCGTCGCTCGGTCTCTCTCTCCTCGCCCGCGGACTTGTCTCGAGCGAGCCCCGAGCCACGCGAGGGGCGAGTCGAGAGACTGGGGGACAGGGACTTGAACCCCGATTCTCGCCTTCAAAGGGCGGTGTCCTGCCAATTAGACGATCCCCCAACGCTCGCTACGCACGCGTAAATTCAAAATCCCAACCTCAAAATCCAAATTAAGTATAGCAACCCGCCTGAAATTTATCAATTTTTTTGTCGATAAATTAACGGCATGGTTATCAGCAAAACTACTCTCTTGCGGCCGGGTTACCCGCCAAAACTTACCGCCAGGCTCAAGGCCAGAACAACCCGCCTGCTTGACTGGGCAGGGGACTTACTCTTCCCGAATCCGGGAGCGTTTCACGGCCGCCAGCCAGCGTTTCCGGGAGGCGCTGTCCTTTCAGACCATATTTTACTTTCATCTTCCATCGGCAGCGGCGGAGCGGAAGATCCCCATAAGGCGAGCTTTCTCAAGCATGTCCAAAACTATGCTCCGCAGGAAATTGAAATAATCGCGCGGGCTTTTGATCACATGGACAGCCAGCTCGCGGAATCATACAACCGCAACACCCGGATCGCCCGGCAAATGATCGAATGGCGGGCCTCCGCCGCGTATGTTGCCGCCGCTCTTCTCTTAACCGACAAAAAACTTACCTTCAAAAATGAAGAAATATTAGACATTGTCAGGAACTGGCAGACTCTGACCGCATACAAAGTGGACTATGCCAATAAAGAACAAGTCGATAATCTCCGCGGCCTCCTCTTTTCAGCCGCCCGAAGTCATGAGGACCTGCTGCTGCTCGCGGCCGAGGACCTCTTCTCCAAAGCCTCGCGCGGTTTTTTCATAACTGCCTGGATTCTTAGATATCTTGATTATAGAACTATCGCCGGGGAACTCGAAGATTTTGCCCTCCTGCATCTCGACCCGCAAAAATACAATGAAGCCGAAGCGATCAGGCAAGAGAAATCGGGCATGGACCGCGCGCGCTCATTGCAAAGATTAGACGGAATCGCCGGAACGTTAACGGAAATGCTTGACCAGGCCAATCTGCAACACGACATTTCACGCCGCGTTAAGGGCGCGGCCAGCACTTCAAAAAAAGCCGGGGCTGGGTCTTCCGTTGATGACGTCAATGGCCTTCGCCTTATCCTTGCCATCGACATCCCCGCTCATTGTTACGTCGTTCTGGATATGATTGAAAACACCTTCGCCCGTACCAGGGGTTGGCGAATAATAGATGTTGACGACTACATCGAGAACCCCAAACCAAACGGCTACCAATCGATACACGTCAATTTGGTTGATGGGAGCGGTTATCACCTTGAGATCCAGGTCCGCACTCGGGAGATGGACGCCAATGCCGAGGTTGGCGAAGCGAACCACGCCGGTTATAAGGACGGAAGTGAAGGCCTTGATCTGACCTTGCTGGCTGGCGACCGGGAATCGATCCCGCCCATAAGATTTGAGTCAAAGAAATTCTTAATGCATGATGAAGGGGTGTTTTTTGTTTTTGACGATAAATCCGGCCGGCTGATCAAGCTTGTCACCGGCTCAGCCGATAAACCACCGACCATGAAGGATTTTGCCTGCGCGCTGGGGATCGAAACAGGCCTGGCCGCCATCGGGGGAACAATTAACGGCCAACCCTTCCCCCTTGGGACTTTTCTGCAATCCGGGCAATCCGCAGCCATTAATACATCCATTGAGACCCGCTTGGCCACCGGCCGCAAAGCCGCCGTCAATACGCCCTGGGGAAGAGCCGTTTCCGCCGCCCAGGAAAAAGGCGCGTCAAAAACTGATATGCGCGGCCTGGTGGGGGACGGCACAGTCATCTTTAATTATCTGTTCGCGGAAATCATCCAGAAAATCAGGACTCTCTCCGATCGTTTTAGCGGCCTGCCC
>JAGVQF010000207.1 GCA_020051815.1 Candidatus Saganbacteria bacterium
CTCGTTGGTCGAGCCGAAGCGGTTTTTGGTCGCCCGCAGCAGGCGGTATTGCTTGTGCTGCTCGCCTTCAAAGTAGAGAACAGTGTCAACGATGTGTTCGAGTACCCGCGGGCCAGCCACCGTCCCCTCTTTGGTCACATGGCCGACGATAAAGATCGGGATGCCGGTCGACTTGGCGATCTTGACGAGATAAGCCGCGCACTCCCTGACCTGGGAGACCGAGCTGGCGGCGGAGGCGACATCTTCACGATAGATCGTCTGGATCGAATCGATGACGACAAATTGCGGTTTAACCTCTTCGATCGATCGCTCAATGGCAAAGAGATCGGTTTCGGGATAAAGGATCAGGTTTTTCGAGAGCGTTCCCAACCGTTCGGCCCGCAGGCGGATCTGCTTGGCCGACTCCTCGCCGGAGACGTAGAGGACTTTTGAATTTTTCGCCAGCGCTTCGGCCGCCTGGAGCATCATGGTCGACTTCCCTATCCCCGGCTCGCCGGCCACCAGCACCGCCGAACCGGCCACCACGCCCCCACCCAAAACTCTATCCAACTCCCCCATCCCCGTCGCCATTCGTTCCTCTTGACTAAAATCGACTTCAGTGATTGACACCGGTTTTCCCCGTTTGGGATTTTTGATTTGTGATTTGTTTTGAAGTTTGATGTTGGATGTTTGAAGTTCTTCCGTTAGAGTATTCCATTCCCCACAAACCGGACATTGTCCGTACCATCTCGGGAACTCGTTGCCGCACGACTGGCAGAAAAAGTGGGTTTCGGTTTTGGACATACGAAGTCAGCAGGCGAAAGAAAATTCCAAGACGGGGACCGAAATCCTTTTAATTACTTTTTTCCGGCCGCGGGCAAGATGTTCCATTGCTTTTAGGACTTTCGCGTCATAGATCCTTTCTCCGCAGACCTGACAAACGCCAACCGGCACATCCTCAAACACGATTATCTCATCGCCAACGCGAAAATCGACCCTGACTTTTTTCCCGATAATTTTCCCGCCGCACTCACATTTGTCATATTTCATAATTAATCCCCCTATAAGGAATAAACAGTAATAATTCTCAACTTGCCTGAAGGCAAAATCCGGCAAACGGCATGCATCAATTTTTTGCTAAGGCTTTGTCCTTCAACGATATATCTTTTGCCTCTGGGATCGCCTGAAAGAGTCTTAATTATCTTACCATAAAGGATGGCGGACTCAATGTCAAAGACGCTTAAACCGTCTTCTTTTGCTTCTTCAAAAGCATGGCCGGTCAACTCGTAATTATCGAGAAGTATCTTCTCCCTCAAAATATTAATATTGGTCATTTGTAGCTATTCCGAGCCCGCTTCGCAAAATAAATTATATCATTCTCACCTGAAATATTCCATGGAAGATGAAAGGGCCGGAATAAGCAATTCAATTTTGGGGTTGGGCCTCTGACATCCGGCCAATTCATTGCCGCACGACTGGCAGAAAAAGTGGGTTTCGGTTTTTGGCATGGAGATCAATTATATCATTATCAATGAAATTTTCTATGCGAGGCGCCGAAGTATCCCTGGATAATAGTTATTTGAGGAGGCAAAGATAATGAGTGATATATGCATTGAAAAGGTTGGCTTAACGGCGAAAACGACACGGATTGATGCGCCAGCAAGCATAGCAGGCAAAGGGGCGGATTTAGATGCGAACGCTGATGGGTTTGTCTGTTCTTCGGAAATGCCCAAGGAAAGCGCGGCGGAATTCGAAAGCTGGGTTTCGACAACACAGATCGACATCCTGCTGGAAATTAACGGCAAAAAGATATTAAAAAGCCAGCTAGACGGCCTGCAACGATTCGCCTCAGATAATAATGTCCGGGTGGAAGATATCCTGGCGAGATCTGAAGTCGGGAACGGATATGCATATGAACTAAATTTATACACTTGCATTCGAACTGCCGGATACATGCCATGTGAAGACGATCCATGGGCAAAACAAATTCACGATATCAGCGCACTGGCCAACTTAAAGAATCTACGGTCTCTTAATTTGACTGCGACGAGGGTCAGTGATCTTGGGCCTTTGTCTGGCCTGAAGAACCTTACATCGATTGATTTAAATCAGACCGAGGTCCGCGACATCGGCCCTCTAGCCAGTCTGAAGAACCTCACATCGATTGATTTAACAGGAACTGAGGTCCGTGACATCGGCCCCCTATCCAGTCTGAAGAACCTTACCTCGCTTGATTTAAGTGCAACCGAGGTTCGCGACATCAGCCCTCTGGCTAATCTGAAGAACCTTACATCGCTTGATTTATCCTGGGCCCAAAAACTCCCGGCGGCAAAGGCCTTGCCAATTCTGAAAAAACTTCACAATCTTCAATCGCTTCAAGTAGAGTCCACAAAATTTTCAAAAACCCAAATAAAAGAATTACGCCGTGGTGCACCAGATTTGTGGATAGAATATCCTGACCGAAGATTATATTAAATTTTGATTACTTTGAGGCTTCCTGAAGTTTCTTCTGTTCTTCCTTAACGACGGGCGGTTTTTCCTTGATCTTCTTGAGCTTGCCGGTAAAGACCAGCTGGTCTTCCTTGAGCTCGGCCTTGATCTCCATGCCGAAAGTGAATTTCCCCTTGAGCACTTCTTCGGAGAGCGGGTTTTCGACCTGCTCCTCGATCGTGCGGCGCAAGGGACGCGCGCCGAACTTGGGGTCAAATCCTTTCTCCACCAGGAATTTCTTGACCTTCTTGCCGGCCGCGATAAAGAGGCCCTTTTCCTCCAGCCGGTGATTGACGTCGGAGAGCATGATGTCGATGATGACCTCGAGGTCTTCTTTTGAGAGCGGGCGGAACACCACCGTCTCATCGACGCGGTTCAAAAACTCCGGCTTGAAGCTTTTCTTGAGCTCATCAAGCACCGTCGTTTTCATCTTGTCGTAAGTCGACTTGGCGTCTTCTTTGGTGACAAAGCCGATCGAGGTCTCTTTGCGGATCAAATCGGCGCCGACGTTGCTGGTCATAA
>JAGVQF010000026.1 GCA_020051815.1 Candidatus Saganbacteria bacterium
GAAAGGGACCAGGACCATCGGCAAACCGCGGGCTGTGAACTCGGCGATCACCGTCGCCCCCGCCCGGCTGACGACCAGGTCGGCCGCCGCCAACACATCTTCTACATTATATAGGTAATCGACCGGCCGGTAAAATGCGTAGCTGGCCGCCGGGAACATTTGCGCGTCGCGCTTGCCGATCAGATGAATGATCGCGAGCTTTGACGCCGGGGCGATCAGCGGCAAAGCCGAGACGACCGCCTGGTTGATGCTCCTGGCCCCCTGGCTGCCGCCCATGACCAGCACCACTTTTGTCGTCGGTGAAAAGCCGAGCTTGGCCCGCGCTTTTTTCCGGTCGGCGTCAATGATCGCTGCCCGGACCGGGTTCCCAGTCACGGCGCCCGGCAAATATTTTTTCGACGCTGCAAACGAAAGAAAGACCAGCCTGGCCGACCGGCCGAAAAGCCGGTTGGTAAAGCCCGGCAGAACATTCTGTTCCTGAAGAAAGAACGGGATGCCAAGACACCTGGCCGCCAGTACCACCGGCAGGCTGGCATAACCACCGGTCGAGACCACAAAGCGCGGCGCAAAGCTCTTCAGTTTTAACAGAGCCTGGAAAAATCCGATCAGGGTGACGAAAGGTGCGGAAACCGCTTTATATGAGATCTTGCGCAGGAGCGCGCGCGACCTGATCAGCTCAAGCCGGTAGCCGGCCCGCGGCACGACATCTTTCTCGATCCCTTCCTCGCCCCCGAAAAAACTGATCTCACAATCGGCGACTTTTTTCTTCAACTCATCGGCGATCGCCAGGCCGGGATAGACATGCCCGCCGGTCCCGCCCGAGACGATGACAACACGCATAGCTTAAGGTTTCCTTGAGATATTCAAGATGACACCGACAGCAAAAAGGTTGATGACCGCCGCCGTGCCGCCGTAGCTGATGAACGGCAGCGGGATGCCGGTAGTCGGGATCAGGCCGACCACTACCATGATATTCATGAGGGCCTGGACGGTGATCCAGGAGACGAGCCCGACCGCGAGAAGTTTTTTGAACGGATCGGCGGCCGAGAGCGCGATTAAAAGCCCCCTGGCCGCGAAGAGGCAGAAGAGAGCCACGACGGCGACGCCGCCGATAAAACCGAGCTCTTCGCAAAGAATGGCAAAAATAAAATCGGTGAACTGCTGGGGGAGATAAAAGTATTTCTGGCGCGAAGCGCCCAGGCCCAGGCCCAGCAGGCCGCCCGAGCCGATGGCCAGCAGCGATTGGATGATCTGAAAACCCGCCCCCTGCGGATCTTGCCAGGGATCGAGATAGGAGAGCAGACGGCGCAGGCGGTAAGGGCTGGCGATCGAAAGCGCGATCACGCCGATGACCCCGACCCCGCCGAAAGACGCGAGGTGCCGCAGATCGGCCCCGGCCGCGAACAACATCAGGAACGAGGTGACCGCAATGGTCAGCGCCGTGCCGAGATCGGGCTGTTTAACGATCAGGGCAAAGACCACGCCGACCAGCAAGAGAGGCGGCACAAAGCCCTGGAACAGGTCCTTTACTTTCTCTTTGCGTCCCGCCAGAAAGCCGGCCAGGGACAGAACAGTGGCGAATTTTATTAATTCCGACGGCTGGAACGAGAGGATGCCAAGCTCGATCCAGCGCGAAGCGCCCAGTACCTTGCGGCCGACACCGGGAATATAGACCAGGAGCAGGAGGAATACCGCCGCGATAAAGATCGCGTTCGCCCGCTTCTTTAAGAGCCCGAGATCGAGCCGGAAACCGAAATAAAGCGCCAGGAAACCGAGCAGCAAATAAAAGACGTGCCTTTTGATAAAATAAAAACCGTCGCCCAGGCGCAGGCCAAGCGTCGGGCTGGCGGAAAAGATCATGATCAGCCCAATGGCCGACAGGGCCAGCACGGCGAGGAGAAAGATATAGTCGAGATTTTTTTGCCTTGGCATCAGAGTTTGATCTTGTTCACGATCGCCTTGAACGCATCGCCCCTTTCTTCAAAATCCTTGAACATGTCAAAGCTCGCGCAGGCCGGCGAGAGGAGTATCACGTCGCCCGCGCCGGCCAGCACCAGCGACCGCCTGACCGCCGCGTCAAGCGAAGCGCCAGCCTGATAGATCTCGCTGAAGCCGGCCGATCTCAAGGCCGTCTCAAAGCGCGGCACGGCTTCGCCGATCAGGACGACCGCCTTAACGTTTTCTTTGACTTTTTGAGCCAGACCTTCGAGCCCTACTCCCTTATCCCTACCCCCTAGTATCAGAACTATTCCTTTGTCTTTAAAAGTTTCGATCGCGACCAGTGTTGAGTCGGGATTGGTCGCCTTTGAATCATTGTATATCTCGACACCGGAGATCGAAGTGACGTATTCAAGGCGGTGCGGCACCCCCGGGAAAGTCCGCAGGACCTCGGCCACCGTCTCTTTTTTCACGCCGCACAGGTACGCGGCGGAAGCCGCGGCCAGCGCGTTCTCCAGATTATGCCGGCCCGGGATACGGATCATCTCTTTGGGCAGGGTGATGATTTCGCTCTTGGTTTTGGAAAAAGGGACCAGTTTGGCTTTGGCCGTTTTCACCATTTCCACCACCGCCGGATCATCCTGGTTATAGACCAGATAATCGTCACCCGTCTGGTTCATGAATAGCCTGGCCTTCTGGTCCATGTACTCTTGCATTGTATGATGGCGCAGAAGATGGTCGGGCTGGATGTTGAGCAGCAGGCCGATCCATGGCCTAAAGTCAACGATCGACTCGAGCTGATAACTGCTGATCTCGGCCACGACATAATCGAGGCCCGAATCGTCGACATCGACCAGCGGCAGGCCGATATTGCCGGCCACGGCGATCCTTTTCCCGCCGGCCTTAAGCATCTCGCCGATCAGGGTCGTCGTGGTCGTTTTCCCGTTGGTGCCGGTCACGGCGATGATCGGCTTGGTGATAAACCTCGACGCCAGCTCGATCTCGGAGATGATCGGGACATTATTTCCCCGGGCGGCTGCCAGGGCCGGGATATCCAGATGGACGCCGGGGCTGACCACGATCAAATCGTCACCTTCGATAAACTTTGAAGAGTGCCCGCCGAGCTCGACCTCGACACCCAAACCCTCAAAGACCCCGATATCAAAGGCGGGATTTGCATCGGTCGCTTTGACCTTGGCCCCCAGCGCGATAAGCTTGCGGGCAGCAGCCACGCCGCTTTTGCCCAGGCCAAAGACCGTGACCTTTTTATCCTTGAATTCCAGCTCGGAATTTACCACCAAGGCACCAAGGCACCAAGAAGGGCAAAAATAATTCCAACCACCCAAAACCCTACGACCACCCATGTCTCTCTTATGCCCATCAATTCAAAAGTGTGGTGCAGCGGCGTCATCTTAAAGATCCGGCGCTTGAATAATTTGTATGATGCCACCTGCAGGATAACGGAGAGCGCTTCGATCACAAAAACGCCACCGACGATGGCCAGGCGTAATTCCTCATGAATAATAAAAGCCAAGCCAGCCAGCCCCGCCCCAAGCGGCAGTGAACCGACATCCCCCATAAAAACGGCGGCGCGCGGAAAATTAAAATAAAGAAAAGCCGTGACCGCCCCCGCCGCCGCCACCGCAAAGAGCGCGCCGTTAGAGATGAAGGCCTGATCGGCCAAAATGGCTAAGGCGACGAACGCGATGCCGGCCGTACCGGCCAGCAGGCCGTTCAAACCGTCGGTCAGGTTGGTCGCGTTGCCAAAACCGACGACCACAAAGATGATCAGCAGTTGATAGAGAAAAGGGTTGGCAAACCCGAGCCGCGTCAGGAAGCTGCCCAGCGACAGGTTAAAACCCAGGAAGGTCAGCCAGGCGGCGAAGACACCAGCCGCTAAAACCTGAAGCACGATCTTTTCCCAAAATGTCAGGCCCAGGTTCTGCTTGCGAAAAACCTTGAGCAGGTCATCAGCCAGCCCGATGCCGGCATAAGCCAGCATCAAAAGAATGAGCGCGAGATAAGCCGGATGGAGCTCTACGTCGATCAGGATCAGCGTAAAGATAACAATGGTGAGCAAAAAACCGAGGCCGCCCATCGTCGGCGTGCCGGCCTTGGCGCCGTGAGCGGACGGGGCCTCCGCCAGCACCGGCTGGCCCAGCTTAAAGAATTTTAACAGCCAGACGACCGGAAAAGTCAGGAAAAGCGATATGATCGCCGCGGCAAAGAAAGTAAAAATTAAGCTGACCACTAGATAATTTTACTATATTTTTGAGCATAAAAAAAGCCCTCAAGAGCTCATTTCCTTACGACTTGAAAAAGTGAAACCCCATACTAAAGTATGGGGAATAACCCAATGATATACCCCACACTTCAGTGTGGGGTTCTGATCATGAACCCATAAAAAAAGCCCTCGAACCAAAGGCTCGAAGGCTTTTTAAGAATTCAAAAGACTTATGCCAACTTATAAAGAATAGGAAGCGGCCAGCGTAACAGTATTGAAGGCTGCCGGGATACCAGCTCCGACTAATCCAGGCCCCAAAATGCCAGTTGCGCTTGCTCCGCCGCCAGTCGTGACGGAATTAACTAATACGATATCAGCGCCCAAAGAAAGGTTTGGAGCAACCATGGCACCGATCCCATATGTTATTCCGAAAGAGGTTGTAGCCGTTGTAGCCCCGTTCGTGGCATAAAATACACCGACGTTCGGCTGAGCTTCTCCAACCTTCTCCAGCTTGTAATCGACTTTAACCAGGATCGCCGTGCTAGAAGCGCCGCCACCACTGGCGTACATCGCTCCAAGTTGTCCGGTTAAATCTTTATTCAAACTGTATTGTAAGGTCGGGAAGCCAAGCGCCGTGCCAACCGATAGGCCAGCCGCGAAGGCTCCCGACGTAACGAGCACAACAGCAACTAACATTAATGCGATTTTTTTCATTATTATTTCACCTCCTTATTCTTGAGATGGGCAAATTATACAGGAAGCGCACAAGAAAGCAAGGGTCGATTTTATTTTTCAGTCGTGGAACCCCACACTAAGAGAGTGTAAAACTAACTGTGTAAACGGGTGAGTTTCATATGTCCAGCATCACCCTCCCTTCAAACATAACAGCAAACTGCGAAATTGTAAATCCCCAA
>JAGVQF010000208.1 GCA_020051815.1 Candidatus Saganbacteria bacterium
CCTGCTGGAACTGCTCTACGCCACGGGCATGCGCGCCTCCGAAATTATCGGCTTGAATGTCCCCGATATAAATTATGACGTTTCTTTCGTCCGCTGTTTTGGCAAAGGATCAAAAGAGCGGGTCGTGCCGGTCGGCAAAACGGCTCTGGCTGCTATAAAAAAATATTCGGATAAAGCCCGGCCGCAGTTCCCGCAAAAAGACAAAGAAGCTCTTTTTATCGACAAGAACGGCGAGCGGCTGACCCGGCAGGGCCTCTGGGATATAATTAAGAGATACGTCAAGAAGTCGGGTGTCAAAGAAAAGACATCGCCGCACACACTGCGCCACTCGTTCGCGACCCATTTGCTCGAGAAAGGCGCGGACTTAAGATCGGTTCAAGAGATGCTTGGGCATTCCGATATTGCCACGACCCAAATTTATACTTCCGTATCGCGGGAACGGCTGAAGAAGATGTACGCAAAAGCTCACCCGAGGGCATAAGGCAATGTGGGCAGAAAAGGCGGAAAGGGGGAGGATGAAATGTTTGATATTTCGTTTTTTATTATTAGTTTGCCAATATTGCTGATCGTGATAACTGTGCACGAGTTTTCGCACGCGCTGGTGGCGGACCGGCTGGGGGACCCGACGCCGAGGTTGGCCGGCCGGCTGACTTTAAACCCGATCGCCCATATCGATCCGATCGGCTTGCTGATGCTTGTTCTGATCCGCTTCGGCTGGGCCAAGCCGGTGCCGATCAATCCGTACAACTTCCATAATCCCCGGCAAGGCTCACTGCTCGTCAGTCTGGCCGGGCCGGTCTCGAATTTTCTACTTGCCTGGATCATTGCCGTCTTTTACCGGACACTGCCGCTTGATTATTCCGGGCTCTTGGCTCAAGCCATGAGTTACGCGATCTGGATCAGCCTGGCTCTGGGCGTCTTTAATTTGATCCCGATCCCGCCGCTCGACGGCTCGCATATCCTCGAGTATTTTCTCCCGCCGCACCAGTATGAGGTTATGTATCGCCTTCAGCAGTACGGATTCATGTTGTTGATCTTTATTATCCTGTTCGCTTCACCTCTGCTGATCGCGGTGATCGAGTTTTTGTATAGATTGTTGGTTTGACGCAGCCCTCACCCGCAAGCGCGACCACCCCCAATCTCTAGAATAATTCTGCTTCATTCCTCGGTTTTTAATCTGAAATTTTCCTGAATTGCCTTCGATAAACCATTTGGAATGGACTTTGTCATAATGGGTCAGCAAAAGGAAGGATAAATGAAGATACCGGCAGGGGTTCTCGCGGGAAGAATTTTGCAAGCGGCTGCGGTCAAAGTCAGGCGCGGCGACATCGGGCCTGATGGGAAGTTGACGGCGGCCGGCTGGCAAGGCGTCTTTCAAAAGCGTTCTTTGCCGCGCGGGCTGGATCTGCCGGGTTTAGTCTCAACTCTGGGAATGAGCGGAGTCGACGTCAAACCGCTGGATTCGCGGCGGATAATTCGGGAGGCAGACCTGGGTGAAGCAGTAACCCGTGAAAAAGTGAGAGCACTTCATGCGCAAAGCACTTCGCGTGATAGTGAGCCGCCAGTTGTCCGGCTAATTGATCTATTTGGCCTCGAATATCTTTCAAATTTGGAAGGTGGCACTTTTAAATGGGGCTCTCTTGCTAAATTACTGATGATCGTTATTAATAATAAGGATACTATTTGGTCGTTGGATTTCGAGGAGTTGTTTACCGATCTATATAATAATTTTAACGCAGAAGATCATGATAATTATAGGAAACGCTATTGGTTTAACTTGAAGTTGCCTTTAGCTGTCCTCGGCAAAAGCCCGCAATTATTAAAGTTAGAGCGGATTTGCGGCGAGCTTTCCATGTTGAATTTGCAGTTGCAGATGGGTGAGTCGGCAAATACATTTGATAGGGTTATGCGTGAGATTTTATCAATCTTTGATCCAGATGGCCTTCAAGTCATAAAGAAAGATAGCCCTCAAATGGCCCTGTGGAGAAAGGACTTTGTTCTAAAAAAAGAGGAATTGACAGAGCTGGTCAGGAGTCTTAATTTCAGTGAATTTGCTCACTATTCAGCTCTATATGTTGCATCATTGGTTGGCGAAATCGACCTGGAGCTGATGCGAAAGATCGTGGCGGGCACATGACGGCGATCTCCGCAGGAGTTATTGCGAGAAAAATCTTGGGAATGGTCCCGGTCAGGGCCCGGCGCGCCGATCTTTGGCCTGACGGGGTACTGACGGGAATGGGCAGGCAGGGGATATTTGAAAGACGCCCTTTACCGCGCAATCTTGATCTGCCGGGCGTAGTTGCGGCCTTGGGAATAAACGGCCCGGAGGTTAAACCGCTGGACGATCGGCGGGTGATCCGGGAGAAAGACCTGCGGCCGGATCTAACTTTTGAAAAAGTGAAACATATATACGGCCAGAGAATGCCGTCATTCATGAATATGATGCCGTTGGATAATGAGAGAATGCGAGGTCTCTGGTTGGCAGATCTGTTGGGGCAGGAAAATCTTTCGAATTTAGAGCGCGTCAGTTTTGGCTGGAATTGGGAAGCCCTCGGCAGCCTGTTAAGAATTGTGGCGAACGCGAACCAGGCGATCAATTTTCGAGAGCTCCTTTTTGTTACTGAAATCAACAACCCCGCTCTTATCGATAATCTTATCGATTTTTTTAGCGAGCATTATACATCAAATTTGCCCGCTCGGCGTGAAAACCCGGAGCTAAAGGTTGTCAGGCAGTTTCGCAGCTGGTTGTCTCGCAACAGGCTGGGTCATGCGTCCGGATCGCAGGCCCTGCGTGACAGC
>JAGVQF010000138.1 GCA_020051815.1 Candidatus Saganbacteria bacterium
AAGGGTTAAAAGCAGTGTGCGCCGCAGGTTCTTGGCATCCGCCACCTGAACGACGACATCGGGGCATTCGTTGAGGAGCAGGTCGCGTGCCACTTTCTCGTCTTCCGAGGATGGGATCAGATTGTTCATTCCCGGCGTGTCGATAACTTCGAACTTATGGCGGGCGATCGTCCCCGAGCCGCGCGATACCTCGACGGTCGTGCCGGGATAATTTGAGACCGTCACATACATGCCGGTCAGGTGGGAAAAGATAACGCTCTTGCCGACGTTGGGGTTGCCGACGAGGGCGAGCTTCTTCAACCCCGAGAAATCGACATTTACTTTACCGTGGCATTCCTGCATTTCTATCTCCTCAATGATATCACAGCGTCACGGAAAAGCCGAAGGCCGCGTCCCAGGCCGGGCTGGCCGCCGAAAGCCCCCACTTGCCGGCCAGGTCAAAAATGAGCTTTTCCGAGATTTTATAAGTGAATCCCAAAAGTGCGCTTCTGGGATCTTCGGCTTGCGTGCTGTCCGGATGCCGGTTGCCGTTGATCTCGGCGATCAGACGGAGCCGGTCTGTCAGGCCGCAATCAAGGCCCAGCGCGAAAAGCGGAATGTCGCGCAAATTAGCGTTACTATTTTTACCGATCCAGG
The DNA here is from genome assembly GCA_020051815.1 of Candidatus Saganbacteria bacterium. Taxonomy (GTDB): domain Bacteria; phylum Margulisbacteria; class WOR-1; order O2-12-FULL-45-9; family XYB2-FULL-48-7; genus 2-01-FULL-53-15. The sequence continues at coordinate 637 of JAGVQF010000138.1, forward strand.
AATAGCCAAGATGCGAATGGACAATTGAACGGCCGAAGGTCTTTGAAGCCACAACATATAGGCTGTAATCTTTATCGCCACTCCCCAAACCTTGTCCAAAATCACCGTTATCCAGCTTGACCACGCCTTTGACCGCCAGCGCCGGCCGCCATTCACCCTCGACGGCCATCAGATCTTTCACGACCAGGTTTATATCACCAACTCCGTTCGGCGATGTCCCATCCGTGTTGGCGTGAAAAAGATAAGGGATCTCGGCCGAGACCTCAAGATTATCGGTTAAGCCGTAGATAGGCACCCAGAGCAGGTTCCGCTCAATTTTCCCGTCGCTCCAGCGCAAATAATCCCAACTCCCCTCGAACTGAATGATCCCTTGGCCGGCGACGCCGGCGTCTTCGGTGCCGAAGGGCCTGTAAGCCAAAGCCGGGGCAACGATCATGGAGATCAGTACGAACAAACAGGCATATCGTTTCATTTTCATTCTTCCTTCAACTTTTTATAAGCTCTCAACCCATCAAGTAGCCTGGTCTTTTCATCCGGGGTCATCTCCTTGCCATATTTTTCGATGTATTCACCGAACTTCTCCAGCGAATAATCCTCCGGCGGGAGCAGCCGGTGGCATGAACTGCATTTTGCGGAATACAGCTTATACGCCGCCGACTGCTCCTCGTCCGGCACACAGCCGGCCAGAAGAATGGCCGCGCTAAATATAAAGGCCCAGCAATAAACGAGCTTGAAGCTGATCCGCTCCATTGCTCAATCCTCTCAACAGGCCAAAATTGGCCCAGGCCTTTTCGCCGGCAAAAGACAGGGTCGGGCCAAGATAATGTTTGCCCGTAGTGTAGCTCCCTTTGCCTTCCAAGCCGAGCTTGAAAGCCGGGGAAAACTCAAAACTGGCGCCAGCGGCGTATTCGTTCTCGGTCTTGGCCGCCTCGGTCAGCTCCCTTTTAATAATGTAATTGTAAGAGAGGTTGACTTTCTTGATGTCTTTCGCAAAGATCAATTTTCCCTCAAAAACACCGGCCCGGCTTAGGTCATTCGGCTCGATCAGCTCGGCGTATAAGAGCATGTCGACCGGGTAAAGGCCGCGCTCACCGACACGATAGCGCGTTCTGACCTTAAAACCGTCATAAGCGAAAGCCGAAGTAGTGGCCACTCCAGTATTAGTCTGCTTAAAAGTTTGATACATGCTGATATCCCAATTATCGGTCAGGCCATATTCGAGCTCCACCCAGTGTTTCCAGGTGTTGACCTTTGAGTTAGCGGTATCGGGGAATTCCAGAGTATTGTAATACTCGATCTCCGCCATCCCCCGCGGCATTGTCGCGTACTCATAAGTCCAGACATAGGAACGCCGATCGGCCATCGATGGCAGAGCCAGAGCGGACATAACAAACGAAACACAGAAAACGATAAAAAATACCCTTTTAAACATTTACTTCATCCTCCTAACATAAAATGAGCAACTCGCAACGTTAAATCTTAGCCACTGCACCCCCTTTTATTTATTATTAAATTAACGATCATCCGAAAAGTCCGCCTATTGATAATGAGAGTCATTATCAATAAGCAACATCAAAAAAATACCTGGCCGCCAGGACCTATTCGGTCGTCCGGCAATCCCGGCAATAACCAAATATCTCCAGCCTGTGTCTCGTCGGCGCAAATCCGTACTGCCGCACGACCCGCTCCTGGATCTTTTCGATCGACTGGTTCACAAACTCCTCCGTCTTGCCGCACCCCAGGCAGATCAGGTGGTCATGATGAGGATGACCAAAGGCATGCTCAAACCGCCGCCTCTTGCCGGTGAAATTAACTTCAGAAGCTAATTCGGCAGCCTTCAGCAGCTTAACGGTACGGTAAACGGTCGCCTCGCCCAGGCGCGGATATTGTTTGCGCAGAGCCAGGTAAAGCTCTTCGGCACAGAGATGCCCCTCTTTTTCGAGGAACAGCCTGACTATCACCTCCCGCTGTTTGGTCAGGCGCATCTTCTTTTGCTGCAGGAGCCCCTTAAAATATTCTAATGCCTTTTTATCTCTATCTACTTTATTTGTCATCTCAACCTCTTATTGATAATGATAACCATTATCAATAAGTATTGTATCAGTTCTTCAGGTAGTATGTCAAGTGGTTTGATTTAAAAAGGGGCAATCCTGGCGCTATCTGACAAACAATTCCTTGAGCGTCAATAGGCCGAAAAGGAGAAATACCCCCGCCCCAGCCAACCGGATATGTTCCTCGGAAACGATCTTCTTTAGCCCCCGCCCCGCCAGCATGCCCAGGCCGTTGACCACCGTCATGGCGAGCGTCGCGCCCAGCCAGACCTGGACTGGCGTACCGTATTTGGCCGAAAGGGCGAAAGCCGCCAACTGCGTCTTATCGCCTAATTCAGCCAGAAAAAAACTGCTGAAAACGATAGCAAACTGGCTCCGACCGCCATCTCCGGCCGCTTCTTCCTTTTCCTTGGAAAATATCGTGTACAAGCCGAAAAAGATAAACAGGCTCCCGGCAAATAACTGGACGAAAAATGAAGGGATATAATAGCTGATCAGCCCGCCGAACAGGACAGCCACTCCCATCAATATGGCAGTGGCGCAAAAGACCGCCGCCAGAATATTCCGTAAAGAAAAACGGGTGGCGAAGCCGAGTGTCAGGAGCTGGGTCTTATCGCCCAATTCGGCGATCCCAATGACAGCGAAAGCGGCCAGCAGAGGATAAAGATTTAACAAAGGCGCTTAGAGTTTTCCTTCATTTATGATCGTTTTGCCTTCATGCCGGCGCTCGCATTCCGCGCAGCCGTCCGGGTCAAAGACCGGCTCGCTGCACAGCGCGCAGGCTAGCGTCGGTTTGCCATTATGCCTGGTCAGCGCCATCTGGGCAAAACAAACCGGGCAGGTGATCCTTTGTTTCGGCTTCAGGTCTTTTGGGATCTCGACCTCTGATTCACAAACGGGACACGGTAAATTCATGTTAATAGTTCTCCGCTAAAATCTCAAAAAAGGCCTGGGGATGCGCGCAGGCCGGGCAGGCCTTCGGCGCCTCTTTACCCTCATGGACATAGCCGCAGTTGCGGCATTTCCATTTGACCGGCTCGTCTTTTTTGAAAACTTTCCCGTCTTTCACGTTGGCCAGCAGTTTGCGGTAGCGCTTTTCGTGCTTTTCCTCGACCTCGGCGATCTCTTTAAAGACAAAAGCGACATCATTAAAGCCCTCGCCGCGCGCGACCCCTGCCGCGTCAACATAAAGTTTTGTCCATTCTAATTTTTCACCCTCCGCCGCCGCCAGGAGATTGGCGGCCGTGTCGCCGATCACGCCCGAAGGATAGACCGCGGTGATCTCGGCGTCGCCGCCCGGCAGGAACTTAAAAAACCGCTTGGCGTGCTCCTTTTCGTTCTCCGCCGTCTCTTCAAAGATGGCCGCGATCTGCTCAAAACCCGCTTTGCGGGCGACCCCGGCAAAATAGGTATATCGGTTCCTGGCCTGCGACTCGCCGGCAAAGGCGGCCAACAGGAGTTTTTCGGTCTTTGACCCTTTCAAATTTTTCATTTTATTACTGCCTCGCTTTCCTGATGTTTTTTATGGATCTGGTCCGCCAGCGCGTCAAGGGCGGCCAGATCGGCCGCTTTCGGATAGCCCCTGGCGATTACGGGAGAAATCGTCTCCGCCTTTAAATTATGCAACAATCCGGCCAATTCTTCAACCATCTTGCCGCCCCAGCCGTATGAACCGACGATCGAAACAAATTTCGTCTTGGGCCTTAACATATTTATTACATTCGCGGCGTTAAAAGCCAAAGGATGTGCCCCGGCCAGGATCGTCGAAGAGCCGATCACGACGGTGGCCGCGTCGACCAGCGCCATGGCCAACTCGCCCAGGTCGGTCTTAATTAAATTGAACGGCTTGACCACGATCCCCCGCCCGGTCAGGTTGGCAACCAGATGCTCGACCATCGCCGCTGTCGAGCCGTGCATCGAAACATAAGGGATAATGACTTCGTTCTTGGCCGGATCGGCGATCCACTCTTTATAAGCATTTATAATGTACTGGGGATCTTTGAAGACCGGGCCGTGGCTGGGGGCCGCGATCTTGATCTCAAGGTCCTTTATTTTTTCTAGATTGGCTTTGATACTGGTGCGGAAAGGCATCATGATCTCCGCGTAATAACGTTTGTTCGTTTCATAGATCTTTGCCGGGTCGGCAAAAAGCTCGCTTGAGGCCAGGTGTGTGCCGAGAAAATCGCAAGTGAAGAGTATCTTATCTTCCCGCAGATAGGTGAACATCGTCTCCGGCCAGTGGACCCAGGGGGCATAAATGAATTCGAGGGTTTTGTTGCCGAGAGTTAGCGTTTCGCGGTCGTTAATGGTGATAAACCGGTCATCCGGGATCAGGTCGAGGTCTTTGATAAACTCCTTGCATTTTGGGTTGGTGACGACCTTCGCCGTTTTATAGATCTCGAGTATCTTGGGCAGAGAGCCGGAGTGGTCCTGCTCGGCGTGATGGGCAATGACGTAATCGATCCGGTCGATCTTGAGCCCCTTGAGATTATCGAGGAGAACATTCGTTTTGGCCGGGTCGACAGTATCGAGGAGGGCTGTCTTTTCGCTCCCTTTGATCAGATACGAATTGTATGAGGTCCCTTCGGGCGTCGGGATCAGCTCGTCAAAGTAACGGCGATCCCAGTCGGGCGCCCCGACATAATGCACGTCGGCGGTCAAGGCGCGCGGATCCACTATTTAACCTCTTCGAATTGGTCCTTCGCGGCGCCGCAGACCGGACAGACCCAGCTGACAGGCAAACTCTCAAAAGCGGTGCCTGGCGGGATTTTGCCGTCTGGATCACCTTTCTCCGGCTCGTAAACATAGCCGCAGATCTGGCAGGCGTATTTTTTCAATTAGGCCTCTTCGAGCGCGGTCGTGAAAAAGTCGTCGTGGTCCTCTTCGTCGGCGAGGATGCCCTGGAATAACTTGTAGGTCCCCTCATCATTCTCGGCTTTGGCCACCGCGATGACTTCGTTATAGAGCTTGATGGCGCCGCGCTCATCCTTCTGGTCCTGGGTCAGCATCTCCTTTAACGATTCTCCGACAAAGATCGGCGCCGGCTTGGTCGTTGGTATCCCGCCGAAATAATTCAATCTTTCCGCTATCGCCTCGGCATGCCTCATCTCCATGACGGCAATGCTCTTGATCTGGTCCTTGACGGCAAAGCCTTTGATCCCGCTCCAGAGGACGTGCTGCCACATATACTGCACAGCCACCTGAATTTCCCGCGCGATCGACTGATTGAGCAGATCCTTCAACTTTTCTGACGCCATTTTATTCTCCCCCTTTTATTTTTTTAGCCGCCCCAATTCTACATCATTCCCGGCAGATTTTCCACTACCCGCCTTCGACGATCCAGCGCTCCTGCTCCCGGAACCAGTCGCCGGGGTGGTTTAAGTATTCCAGCGTTTCCTGAAAAAGCTCAAAATGCGCGTTCTCCTGCTCCATCATGAATTTAAAGAACGCCTTGACGGTCGGCAGGACCGCCTCCTGTGAAAGCCCCTTGTAGAACAGATATGATTCGCGTTCAAGCTCCATGGCCGCTTTATAGGCCTCGGCCAGATCGGTGTCGGTCTGGATCGGCTTGGCTTCGAGCCGGCGGCCGACCTTATCAACGATCTGCTTGATGTAATCCTTTTTGTCCGCGTGCCTGATCTGCCCGATCAGCCTGGCCGCTTCGGGATCCTGCTCCGGCTTCTGGCAATAACCCTCGATCGCCTTGATATGCTCGATCTCCTTGGCCGCGACCGCTTCAAAAGTCGATTTGCCTAATTTGTTCCCGGTCCGGTGGGCCGCGTCCATATAAATTTTGTAACCGTTCTTTTCCATCTCGAGGGCGATCCTCATCGCTTCCAGCGTATTTTTCATCTCATTTCATCTCCTTTTTGTGTAGTGAATCCCCATACTAAAGTATGGAGAATTATTTTGAGATATTCCCCACACTTCAGTGTGGGGTGCTTTATAACTAAACATAATTTTTCAACACTTCTTTTATCAGCTCAGGTCTGCTGCCAGCCGCCGCCGGTTTCAACGCTTTTAGAAATTCCGCGTCAAAAGCCGGCTCAAGGGTTTTATAAAAAGTCCCCAGGGCGATCGGCGCTTCCAAATTATAGTCCCATTCGCGTATCTTCTTCAAGGCCGCCTCGCGGTCGGCCGGATCGTGGTCTTTAAGCTCGTAAACATGTTTGTTGTAGTGGTCATATAAATTGCTGAACGTCACGCAAACCTGGAGAACATCGATAAGAGAAAAGCCCTTGTGTAAAATGGCCTCTTTAACCTGTTTTTTTAAGAGCGGCAGGTTGGCGGAATAGCCGCGGGCGATATGGGTGGCGCCGGCGGCCAGCACGAGCTCGAGCGGATTGATCGGTTTTTCCAGATTGCCGCCGGGGGTCGAGCGCGATCTAAAGCCCTGCGGCGACGTCGGCGTGACCTGGCCGGTGGTCAGGGCGTAGACCCGGTTGTCGTGGACGATCAGCGTGATATCGATATTTCTTTTGGCCGCAAAGACCAGGTGCTCCATGCCTTCGCCGTAGGCATCGCCGTCGCCGGAAAAGACGATGACCTTTGTTTCCGGCTTGGCCAGCTTGATCCCTTCGGCCGGCGGCAGGGCCCGACCGTGCAGGGAATAGAAGCTGTTGACGTTGACATAATCGAGCATTTTGGCGTGCTGGCCGATCCCGCCGACCAGGACAACATCGTCTGGCGAAGTTCCCTCGCCCTGCAGTTCGGCGAGGACGGCCTTGACGGCGTTCAAGATCGCGAAGTTACCGCAGCCCGGGCACCAGTTGTTGCGCGCTTGGGTTTCTAGAGCCATTTTTTTAATTCTCCTTCAAGCTCATCGAGATCGAACGGCCGGCCGTCATATTTTAAGATCAGCTGGTCGGCGCTATAACCATTGAGTTTGATCAACTGCGCCAGCTGGCCCGTGGAGTTGTTCTCGACACAGATCAGTTTTTTGACCCCCTTGATGGCGGCTTCAAATTGCTTGACAGGAAAAGGCGAGAGGACAAGGGGCTGGATAACCTTATAGCCAAATTTTCGCGCCGCCTCAACGCAGACCCCCTTGTTCGAGCCCCAGCAAAGGATCGCCGTTGAAGCATTATTATTGCCGTAAACTTTCACTGATTCATATTTTTCAAGCTCTTCCGCCAGATCATTTCCTTTACGCAGGCGTTTCTCGGCCATTTGTTTTGTAATAGCCGCGTCCTCGGTCGTGAGCCCCGAGCCATCATGCTCGTAACTGTTGATCTTGACGACCGCGCCCTTGTCCCCGGGGAACGCCCGCTTTGGCAGCGCCGCTTCTTTGACTTCTTTAATAGAATTAAGATCAAAGTTAAAACCGCCCTCGGCCATCGTCTTGTCGGTCAAAATAAAAGCCGGGATCTGGAATTGCCAGGCCAGGTTAAGGGCCAAGGCTCCCCAGTAGTACGCTTCTTCCGGATCGCCGGGCGCGACCATTAATCTCGGGAACTCCCCCTGCCCGGCATTCAGGACAAAGTGCAGTTCGGTTTGCCCTGTGTAAGTCGGCAAGCCGGTTGAGGGTCCCGTTCTCTGCCCTACTATAATAACGATGGGCAGTTCCGCCATGCCGGCAAAACTGACCCCTTCGGTCATCAGGCAAAACCCGCCGCCCGAGGTCCCGACCGCCGCTTTTGTCCCGGCGTAAGAAAAGCCGAGCGCCGTCATGATGACCCCGATCTCGCCTTCGGGCTGGAGGACTTTGAGCGAGAATTTATCGGCCGCTTCGGCCATAAAAGATAAGATCGCCGAGGAGGGCGTCATCGGATAAGCGACATAGGCCTGCAAACCGGCCGCGATCAGGCCCAGACTTAGCGCTTCGTTGCCAGTCAAAATAGGCAGAGGCGGCTGGTTGACCTTTTCGATCTTGACCGTTTCTCTTGCGCCATCAAACCCACGTTTCCCGACTTTTAAATTGATCTCCAACTCTTTGGGCATGTTCTGCTTGATCGCTGCCTCAAAGGCCGGCCAGTCGATACCGGCCGCTTTGGCGAACGCGCCGATCAGGCAGGTGTTGCGGCTGATCTCCGGAGCATTTTCTTCTTTAATAATCTGCCCGATCGGCAGTCCCAGGCCATCAGCTTTAACGACATCGGAATCATAGATCGCTATCCCTTTGGCCTTTAATTTGTTTTTATGGAGATCGATCGTCTCCTGGTTGAGAGCTAAAAGAAAATCAACTTTGTTCCGATGGGCGCAAATTCTTTCTTTTGAAGCGCGGACGATCGAGAACGTATGGCCGCCCCTGATGAGAGACGGATAATCGCGGTAAATATAGACGCGGTAACCGAGCTGGTTGAAGAGCCGCGCCAGGATAAGACCGGCTTTGTCGATGCCGTAGCCGGCCTGGCCGCCGATCAAAATTGAAAAATTATCCAATGGCCGCCTCTCGATGGGTCGATAAATAGCGGAAAGCGGCCAGCGCGGCCTTGGAACCTTCGCCAGCCGCGATGATGATCTGTTTTTCCGGCACGTCGGTCACATCGCCAGCCGCAAAGAGGCCCGGCACCGAGGTCTCGGCCGCGCAATTGACCATAATTTCCCCCAGCTCGTTCTTTTTGACAAAATCGATCAACTCGGAATTGGGCGTCAGCCCGATCTCGACAAAGACCCCTTCAACCGGGATCTCCCGGCTCTGGCCGCCGGTTTCAACTTTGATCCCTTTGACGAACTTATCGCCGAAGATCCCGGCCACCTTCGTCTTATTTAATATTTCAACTTTCGGCGAAGCGGCGGCCTTTTCTGCCATAACCGGGTCGCAGTCCAGTTTTTCGGCAATATCGATCAGATAGATCTTTGAGGCGATTTTGATGAGTTGGAGGACGGCATCAAGAGCGGAATTGCCGCCGCCAATGACGGCCACCTCTTTATTTGGGAAGAGCGGCGCGTCGCAGGTGGCGCAATAAGTTAAGCCGTGGTTCTTGTATTCGCTCTCGCCCGGAACGTTCAGCAGGCGCGGCCGCTTGCCTGACGCGATTATAACTGTTTTCGAATAAAGAGATTCATTGTTTGAGGCTTGAAGTTTGAAGTTGGGCTTTTGCCATTCTATCTTGCTAACCCCTACCCCCTCGCGCAGATCAAAATCATATTGTTTGAGGTGTTCCCTGAATTTGGCCGCCAGCTCGGGCCCGGTAATGAACTGGTAGCCGGTGTAATTTTCGATCTCGCCCGACCAGGCGGCCTGCCCGCCGATATCCTCGCAGACGACGGCAAAATCCATTTTTTTGCGCGCGGCGTAAACCGCCGCCGTTATCCCGGCCGGCCCGGCGCCGACGATGACTAGATCAAGCAGCGGCATGCCGTTCGCGTTCAAGCGTTTTTTTCAGTGTCGCGATCTCTTTTTCCATTTCGATCATCTTAAGCTCCCGCCCGACCGCCAGGTCGCTGAACTCTTTATATTCGCCCATTTTTTCTCTCAACCTGTCGTCGGCCGTCTTGATCCGGGCAAAAGCCTTGAGGCGGGCCAGCAATTCTTCATTGCCGACCGGCTTGGTGAGATACTCTTCGGCGCCGGCCTTAAGCCCCTTAACCTTGTCATCGGGAGTCAGCTTGATGGCCGAGAACAAGACGATATAGGCGCCGGATGTCTTGGGATCGGATTTGAGCCGCCGGCAGAGCGAAATGCCATCCTCATCGGGGAGGACAACATCGAGCAGGATAATATCCGGCAAGTTTTTTTTCGCGAGCTCCAGCCCCTCTCCCCCGGTCGCCGCCGAATAGACATCATAGCCGGCCGACTTTAACAGCAGGGAGACCG
>JAGVQF010000204.1 GCA_020051815.1 Candidatus Saganbacteria bacterium
TAAAGAAGATACTGCCGAAAAACATTATCGGGGTGGCAAGCAGCAATTCGATCACCGCGGCATGGCGCATAAAGAACGGCGGCATCGGGAAGCCGAAAACGACCATCAGCATGTAATAAAGGAGGGGCAAACTCAAGATCAGTGAGCCGAGGAACCTCGTCCATAAATTGCGGATCTCTTTTTCTCGCGCCTGCTTTTCAACATCGAGAGTGATCTCTTCCTCTTCGATCGGCGTATAGCCCTCTTCTTCGATGATTTTCTTGATCTCTTTGGGGGAAACTTTAGCCGGATCATATTTAATGACCGCTCTTTCGTTGACACGCAGGTCTTTTGAAATGATCCCCGGCAAACTCCCAACCGCCCCACCAATCGTCCCGACGCAGTGGGGGTTGTCCATACCAATGACCTTGAGTTTTAAAGTCTCTTCTTGACCCTTGCCCCTTGGCACTTGCCCCTTAATGACCGAATACCCCGTCGCCTCAATGACCTTTTCCAGTTCCGGAACATTCGTGACGTCAGGATCATATTCGACAGTCGCCTTTTCCGAAGCGAAATTGACGTTGGCCGAAATTACCCCCTTAAAACTGCGCAAGCCATTCTCGATCGCGCTGACGCAGGAAGCACAGTTCATGCCGGAGATCGAAATGATAATCTTTTCGCTTTTCTTTTTGCTGGTGACGACGATCGGGTGCGCGGGCTTTGCTTCTGTTTCCCCCAGGAATTTGTCGAGGCACGACTTACTGCAGAAATAGTAGGACTCACCGTCCCTCTGCGCCGAAAATTTTGACTTTTCGGTATCGACTTCCATGCCGCAGACAGGGTCAATAACTTTCATATAATTCCCTCCCGACACATTTTACTCTAATTTTGCCCTGACAAATAGCAGAAAAGACAATGGAAGCCGCCCATAAACCGGTTCAAGCTCCGCCGGCAGAATATTAATACCCAGGGAGGCGCCCAGGCCGTAACGAACTGACGCTTCACGGATGAAGTCAAAGATATAGCCGACGCTGGCTTTGTGCACCGTGTAAACATTGGCCGAACGCGGATCGGCCGCGGGAAAGAGCTCGTTTTTCTCTACACGCTCAAAACGGCCAAAGAAATTATGCGCCTCTTTGGCTTCTGCGGCCGATTCCAAAAGATAAGCGTCGAGCTTGACTCCCGGCAGCTGTTCGTTGCGCCCGAAAGCGAAAGTCGTGTGCAGCCGGCCGCGGTCATGCGAGACCGAGAAAGTGTAGCGGTTCACATCGGTATTTGGCTCCAACTGTTCTGGGCTCTTCAAGAAGCCGTAGCTGGCCTGCCAGCTCCACCCCGGCGCCGGTTGTCCCGACACACGGAAAGAATATGAATCGAATTTCGGCGGCTCGATATCCCAGCGATATTGGTCCGGCTCCCGGCCCTTAAAAACCGAGCCCTCAAGTTTGAGCTCGCTCAACTTTAGCCCGAGCGTGGCGACGCCAAAAACGATGTGGGTCGAATCGAGCCAGTGGTGAGAGAGCGGCGCTTCGGGATTGTCGCCGGCGGAAGCGCGGTGCATATAGGCAGTGGGCCCGAGCGCGGGCTCACCCGGCCAGCCGAGGTATACAAATGCCGGTCCTTGTTCATAAACCGAAGCCAGTTCCATGAAGAAGTCATGCGGATGCTGGCGGTCAATGAGAGGATTGATCCCGTCGGCGGTCTCGCCGGTTTGCAGGAGTTCCGGATAACCATCAGCCCCCATCAGCGGATCAAGAGAGAACATCCCCCTCAAACCAAGTTGTCCGGCGCCGAATTGGCGCTGAGCCATGAGCAGGTACATGCTTGTGCTAAATGCCTTTTCACTACCCCGCGGCCCCGACTGGCGATCATAGACCCCGTTCGCAAAGCCGTGGGACATAACGCTCCACTCCCCCGGCAGGGCCATGGCCGGCTCTGTCATTGGCGGGCTCATCATTTCATGCATCTCATGCTGGGCAAAGACCGGCCCGGCAATGAGGAAAAAAATGACCGTTGGCAGAAATAATTTACTTATTTTTTTCTTCAGTCCCCGATATTTTTGCAACATATTTTTCAGGATCAAGCTCAAAACTAATCTTACAGCTTTCGGAGCAGAAATAATAGGTTTTTCCTTTGTAGACGCTCGTAATTTTACTGCTTGTGCACTCCATGCCGCAAACCGGGTCCTTTTCAATCGCCATTCGATAACACCCCTTTCTAAAATTCAAAATAAAACGCGGGACTTGCTGCATATATAAGCAATAGGGCGATCATTTTTTTCGCCCTTTATAGATCCTGGCAACCCCGAACAGTGCCGGCCGCTCATCGATTATTTCGATCCCCGATCTATTTATTAAAGCCCTGAGATCAGATCTGATGAATTCCGAATAGTATGATCTTTCATAAAGAAAGACAAAACGATAGGCCAAAAAAGCCCCGATCTTGTTCCCCGGCAACGAATAATCGACGATCATAACCGATCCACCGGGCCGGGTGACCCTGGTCATTTCCCGCAAAACCTTTTCCCTGATCGCCAGAGGCATGTCATGGAGAGCAAAAGAAATAGTTGAGACATCAAAACTGCCGTTTTGGAACGGCAGAGCTGTCGCGTCCGCCGGCTGGAATTTCGCGTTCCCGAATTTATTTTTCTTATTGGCAATTTTGAGCATGGCCTCCGTAATATCGACTCCCATGACATCAAAACCTTTCTTCGCAAAGGCCAGCGCCTGATCTCCCGTCCCAGTCGCGACATCAAGTATTTTTGAGCCATTAAAAGGCGCCGCAAGATCAACCACCCGGCTTCGCATGCCGGAAATAAGGCCAAAAGACAAGACAGACGTGACCAGATCATAAAAAGGCGCCAAAAGGCCGAAGGCCCTTTTAGTCAGAGAATAATATTCCGCTTCGTTATTCACTAAAAACTCCAGTCCGCCTGAATAAGCGTTTTGCTGTCAAAATCCCTGGCGGCCGAAACCGGGGATTGGAAAGCCAGGCCGATGCTGGCGAACGGACTAAGCCGGAACTTCAACGCCTCTAAAAGATAGGCAGCAGCCGCCCCATCTGAAGCGCCGGAATATTCGACGATCAGCGCCAGACGCTCATTGGCTTTGATGACTTGCGCGGCCGAATATTCGACCATTTTATCGGCTGGATCGTAATGCAGGGCGAGGTGCAGCGGCTGGCCCCAGAACAGTTTAAGCGCCGTCAAGCCGGCCTTAAATTTCGCGGTCGTCTCTCCCGTTAGGCCAGGCATTTCATTCTCAACTATCAGCGCGATACCTTCTTCCTTATTTTCAGTTCGAAGAACGGCAAATTGGAGCATGATCTCCGTGCCGCTCTTCTGGATGTCATCGTTCCTGATGTGCAGGCCCCAGCGGTCCCAAAGACCTGTTTCGAGGTGAGCTCCATAGCCGTTCTCGGCCACCCCGCCCAGCCGCGGCTGAAAGCCTGTCAGCCGCAAGCTCACTTCGCCCGGCTGATCCGGCAGAGCCATATGAGAGAGGAAAGGATGGACTTCACCCGCGTGTTCGCCTTTTTCTCCCTCCATCCCGCCAAACATCCCCATCATCGGCATCATTTGCGCGAAGGAAATATTGACGGAAAATAAAAGCGCCAGCAAACTTAGCGCGCCTTGTTTCATAAAAACACACCCCTTGATCAGAATAGATACGGCGCGAACATTTTGGTTTTACTTTTATATTCCAAAAACTTCTGACCGAATTCTTTCTCCAGCCCCTTTTCCTCGCTCAACGCCAGCCGGTAATACATAAAGATCAACACCGGGAACATGAACACGGTGATGATCGTCGGCCACTGAATTATAAAGCCGACCAGGATCAAATACAATCCCAGATATTGCGGGTGGCGGATATAAGCATAGAGCCCTTCAGTCGCCATTTCGCCTTTCCCCTGATAGATCAGGCGCCAGCCGTGAGCCATGACAATGAGGCCGGCAAAGATCAGGGCGTTGCTGATGATATGGATCCAGTTCATCATCGCCGGACCGCCGCCGAAAAAAGTCAGCCAGAGGTGGCCATAGGCGTGGGAAAAAGGGTTGAGCGCCGGATAACGATCTTTGAGCAATGAAGTCAGGATAAAGATCGTCAGCGGAAACCCGTACATCTCGGTGAAGAGAGCGATAAAGAAGGCGGCGATCATTTTGAAATTCCGCCATTCGATCTTCTTTTTCGGCGCCAGGAAACTGGATGTGAAAAAGATAAAGATCAAGACATTAGTTATTACCACCAGCCAGAAACCGTAAGCGTAGCCGGCTCCCTCCCCATGCATTGGCGATCACCTCCTTCAATCAAGATCCGCTAATTTACCCTCTAAATTGTTCCGCAGGTCAAATATGGCTTCCTCTCCGCTCCCCACATATTTCTCCAATTTTATGTCCGAAACCGAGAGCAAAGCATCGACCACCGATTCGATCCTGGCCGATTCTTTCTTGATCAATGAAGTATATTTTCGGACAGCTTCATCCTTTGAGAATGTCTCGGCCAACTGCGCCTGAGCGCTGACGGCGGCATTGGCGTTTCTGATGTAATGGGCGATCGTGGCGGCCAGCTGTTTCAAGGTATTGTAGGCCACCATTTTTCTTTCGTTTTCGGCCAGCGCCTCACCCGGCCGAGCCTCAAGGCCGTTCAATTTTTTGAAAAGGCCCTCGCATGATTCGGAGCAAAAAGAATATTCTTTGCTCTTGAAATCCAGCTTTGAGCGCTCTTCTCCCTCGTTCAGCTCCATGCCGCAGATCGGATCCTTTTTAATGGTCATTTTGTTTAATCTTTTTTTAACAATTGCCCTACTGCGCCAACCGCTTGTTTAATATACTCCGGATTACAGCCGCCTTGAGCAGCGCACCAATGCTCGCATTTTTCCGCGAGTTCTTGCTCCGAATAATCCATGTAACATTTTTGGCACTCATAATATTTCTTGCCTTTGATCTCAAATTCTCGAACCATTTTAATTTAAGCCCTCCAGAAAAGAATGCCTCTGCTTTGCTATTAACAAATTAATGGATCAAGGGTATCTTTTGCTCTTTGCATTTCGTACCTCTCGGCCGCTTCTTTGCGCTATTTCTCAATAAACTTCTCCGGATTCTGCTTAAACTTCTCAATGCAGTCAGGGCAGCAAAAATAATAGGTCTTGCCCTTGTACTCCATCGTTCCGACCGCCATGTTTTTATGGATTTTCTCTCCGGTCACGGGACATTCGACCATTTCA
>JAGVQF010000056.1 GCA_020051815.1 Candidatus Saganbacteria bacterium
ACGACGGGGATCGTCCGGAGCAGTATCTTAAAATCGAGCCAGAGCGACCAGTTCTCGATATAAAAAATGTCCAGACGGACCATGTCGTCAAACGGCAGATGCGAGCGGCCCGAGACCTGCCAGGGGCCGGTGATGCCCGGCCTGACTCTCAATCTTTTCTTGTGCCAGGAGTTGTATTTGGCCGTTTCGCGCGGCAGCGGCGGCCGCGGCCCGATCAGGCTCATCTGGCCCAGAAAAACGTTAAAGAGCTGGGGCAGTTCGTCGATACTGTACCGGCGCATCCATTTGCCGAGCGGCGTGAGGCGCGGGTCGTCCTTGATCTTAAAGATATGGCCACGAACTTCGGAGCGCGACTCGAGCTCGTTAATCAATTCGTCAGCGCCCGCGACCATCGAGCGGAACTTGAACATACGGAATGTTTTGCCGTCGAGACCCACCCGCTCCTGGCCGTAAAAGACCGGGCCGGGCGAAGTCAATTTGACCAGTTGGGCCACGATCAAAAGCAGAGGAGAAATGATAACCAGGCCGGCTCCGGATGACAAAACATCCACTCCCCGCTTGAGCCAGGCGTTGAGCCCTTTGAGGCGGATCTCCGAAACGGTCAAAAGCGGGATGCCGGCGATCTCATCGGCATCGACCCGGCTGGCGATCAGCTCGAGGATGCCCGGCACGATCTTAAATTCGACCCCGAAGCGCTCGCACTCGGTGATGATATCAAGCGTTTTTTCGGCCGGAATATCGGTTCCGGCGATGATCACTTCATCAACATTCTGTTTTAGAATAATATCTTTTATTTTAGAAAGATCGCCCGGCTCAATGATCCCCACCACCCGGTAACCGAGCCCTTTATCAAGGTTCATCTTTTCCGCCAGAGTCTGCGCGATCTCGCCCTGCCCCAGGATCAATGTGGCGCGGACGCCTAAGCCCCGGGCGCGCATAAAGCGTCCCGTCCAGAGAATAACCAGGCGAAAGACGGCTAATAACAGAAAAGCGATCCACCAGGCATTAAGCACGACCAGACGGGAAAACCAGAGCTCCCGGTAAAGAAAAAGCAGGCCAAAGAGGATCAGGGTCGAGAGTGTGACGCCGCCGAAAAGCGTGGCCGATTCGTCGACAAAGGCGGTGAATTTCTTATTCTCGTACAGGCCGATCAATTTAAACACCGCCAGCCAGATCAAAGTGACAAAAACAAGGACGCTTAGATAGCGCTCAAAGAGCGGCATGGAGGCCGGGGTGATAAAAAGCAATATTTTAAACCTGACGTAATAAGCCAGAACGAAGGAAAAAATTATCAGGCTGGCGTCGGCCAGGGCCTTAAAGATCATTTCAGCAGCCGATATGTGATCCCCATACTAAAGTATGGGGAATTATTGATTAATAATATTCCACACACTTTAGTGTGTGGTTTCAATCCTTTTGTCATTTCAATCTTTCCAGCGCTTTGAACAGTTCGAGGTTGTCGGGAAATTTACCCGCGGCGTCTTCAATAAGCTTGCGCGCTTGCGGCAAACGTCCAAGTTTTCCGGCTAACTCCACCATTTTCGTCATCGGAGCTGGCAGTGTTGGATTGACGATGAATGCTTTTTCATACATCGCCAGCGCCGAATCCGGTTGACCCAGGCGCTCGGCGATCTGGGCCTTGGTCTCATAAGCCTCGGCGTAATAGGGATCGATCTTAAGCGCGATCTCATTATATCTGATGGCTTCGGAGAGCGCCGCCTTGGCACCCTGGTCGCTTAAGGAAAGTTGCAGGCGCGCGAGCATATAATAATTGTCGGCATTATAGGGATCGATCCGTGTACCGTAGATCAAATAGCGGGCGGCTTCCACAGTATTGCCCATATTGAGATAAGTGATCGCCAAATGCGAGACAGTCGTTCCCTCCAGCGGCAGGACGCCCTTGGCCTTTGTAAGTTCGGCCGCCGCCTGCGGCAGTCGCCGCATTTCCAGATTGGTCTTGCCGGATTTAAAATAAATATCAGAGAAAAATGAAAGAAAAGAGAGATAAATTAGACAAGCCGCGGCGATCGCCACCCCCGCGATCGGCAGCCAGGGGATGTCATTAAGTGAAATGGCGCGGCCTTTGACGGCCGGCTCGGTTTCATTGATCCGTGAAAGGGACATGACCATCGCCCACATGATCCAGAAGAGCGAGGTGATCGCCACTACGCCGAAACTGAACTGGTTCTGCACCAGATAAGCCAGTATCGCCGAGAGTAAACCGGCCATCATCAGTCTCTGCCCGGGAGAAGCGGTTTTGAGTTTCGAAAAACCGGTCCTGAAAACCGTGAACAGTATCCATAAATATAAAAAGAAGGATATTAACCCTTTCGTGACAGGCACATCGAGCGTCTCATTGTGGTTGCGATCCTGTTTAACATGGAACGTCTCCTTGAACCGGAAAAGTTCCGTCTCATAGCGCGGAAAAACCATCTTGAGGTCTTCCGGCCCGATGCCGAAGATCGGATTGTCCGCCAGAACCTTAAAACCGCTTTTCCAGGTTTCACCGCGCGAGCCGGCCGCGCCCTTTAATTCAAGCTGACTGGTCTCCGTTTCCGATTTGGCCGCACTTTTTGTGGAAACCTCCGCTGTAAAGCGCTGGAAAGGCGAGTACTCGGGATTGGCCATGGTCACGGCGGAAATAACAAAAATTGATGCGGCCAGAATCGCGATTTCCTTCCAACGCCTGAAGACCCACTGCCGGCCGGCCACCAACGCGAAAAGCGCCGCCCCGCTAAAAAAACCCATATAGCCGCCTCGGCTTTGAGTATAGAGCAGTGAAACATAGATCAACAAGAGGCCGATCCCAAGCAGAAGATTTAAGAGCAAAGGGTGCAGTTTTTGGTAGCTAAAGGCGAAGAACAAGGCGCCGGCTGTGATCAACCCGAAGCCCAAATACCAAATGACAATATCGCCGGCATCAAGCGTATAGATCATCACAACAAAAGCCGCCTGGCTAAAAATAAAATAACCCAAAGGCGGAAGCTGCGCCAACCAATCGATCTGCCCGCCGGCATTTTTGTCTTCTAATAATAAAACCAGACCAAGGAAAAACGCCATCAGGATGTAGGCCGCAAAGAAGTTGGGCTGGCCGATCGTGCCGATGACCCTTTCGATGGTCGGCACGCCGCCCCACATGTAGGGGTCCCACTCCTGCCGCTGGATGATCCCGTAAATTGACATCATGGCCGCCGCCGAAACCACTAAAACAATGATACGTTTAAGCTGATCGAAAGAATGTA
Organism: Candidatus Saganbacteria bacterium; assembly: GCA_020051815.1. Taxonomy (GTDB): domain Bacteria; phylum Margulisbacteria; class WOR-1; order O2-12-FULL-45-9; family XYB2-FULL-48-7; genus 2-01-FULL-53-15. The sequence continues at coordinate 3,243 of JAGVQF010000056.1, forward strand.
TATAATTAGTCGCGATAAAAAACAAGAGACCATAAATGTACCAAGTCGATAGCCCCTCAAAGCGCCCGTAAAAACCGGTAAAACTGGTGTAAACATGGACTGAGGTCAACGTTGCCGCCGTGGTGGTCAGTAAAAATGACAGCACCGGCCAGTCAAGGGCCGTCCTGATGAATCTGTGCTCCCCTGTGATGACCAACTTGGAGGCCCACACCCCCAGCACGATTACGACAAAAGCGCGCAGCCAGGCAATTTTTGTCCCGGAAAAAACTATCCCCAAGCGCCTGTCAAAAATAATAGTAATTAAAAAGACAATGACCAAAAAAATGATCTCTATTAAAGAATTAAAAGAGAAAGCCCCGTCACCGGACGATTGACGATTTTTCGCTGAAGCCAGGTCCTCTTTAACTTTGTTCGGTTTTGGATCTTTTTTCATATTTTTCACTCACGAACCTTTCGATCATTGCCTTAAAAACCTTTTTGTCGAACTTGAGCGCGTGTTCCCTGATCCTTTGCTTGTCAAAGACCGAAAATCTGAAACGTTCGACCGCCGAGGCCAGCGCCGCCGGCGTCTGCCGGTCGAAAAACAGGCCGGTTTCCCCTTCGCTGACGGTTTCCAGCGCTCCCCCGGCCCGGTACGCTATGACCGGCCGGCCGGAGGCCATGGCCTCGAGCGGCACAATGCCAAAATCTTCTTCACCCGGGAAAACCAGCGCCCGGCATTCAGCCAGATATTTTGCGACGACATTGTCCGGCCGGCGGCCTAGAAATTCTATGCTTGGTCCGGCCATTTTCTCAAGCCGGCGGCGATCCGGCCCGTCCCCGATGATCTTAAGCGGCAGATCCAGACGACCAAAAGCCTCGACCGCGATATCGGTCCTTTTGTATGGGTTCAGCCGCGAAACGATCAAAAAATAATCACTATCTATCGTCACCGGCCTGAATAGATCGGTCTCGACCGGCGGAAATATTATATCAGATTCACGGCCGTAAATCTGCCGGATACGCTCGGCCACCGTCTTGGAGATCGCCACAAAATGATCGACACGCCGGCTATTCTCTATGTCCCACTTTTTTATCGGCTCAAGCAAATATGGCAAAAGGGCTTTAACCGGGCCCGGGAATCCTTCTCTCTGCACATAATCCTCGTATCTGTAAAGAAATCTGGCCGGCGTATAACAATAACAGATATGCAGCTGGCCAGCGCGTTTTTTAACACCCTTGGCAAAAGCGGAACTCGAAGACAAGATCACGTCAAAAGCGGACAGGTCAAAGCCCTCAAAAACCAGCGGATAAAATGGGAACGCTATTTTGAAAAACGAAGAAATAAAGGGGATATTCTGCATAAACGAGGTTCTGATGTCCATTCTTTTAAAATTGTCCGGCAGGTGGCTTTCATTGTAGATAGAAGTAAATATCGGCGCTTCGGGATAAATTTGATTGAGCGCGGAAATGACCCTTTCTGCCCCCCCAAACTGGTTCAGATAATCATGAACAATCGCGATCTTCATATCGCGTTCATTTTGGGCCATCCCTTAAACGTTCCAGATCCCCATCCACCATCATCTTCACCAGCTCCTCAAACCTGACTTTGGGCTGCCAGCCAAAGGCTTTTTGGGCCTTCGAATAATCGCCGCAGAGCAAACTGACTTCGGAAGGACGATAATAAGTCTTGTCAACGACTAAATATTTCTTATAATCAAGCCCGAGATGCCTAAAAGCCAGTTCGGCAAATTCCTTGACCGGGTGCGTCTCTCCGGTCGCGACAATATAATCATCCGGCTGATCTTGCTGCAGCATTTGCCACAT
>JAGVQF010000102.1 GCA_020051815.1 Candidatus Saganbacteria bacterium
GGCGCGGAATTCCGACAACCTTAAGATCGGGTACGCCGGCTTTTTTGAGCCCAAGCCCGATCGAGCCGCCAATAAGACCTAAGCCGATGATCGCTATTTTCATAGCCATATCTTATCTCAAATTAAATTAGCAATCAAACTAAAGTCGAGGCTTTCAGCCCTCATCCGCTGACACGAACCGGCCCCCTTCTCCCAAAGGGAGAAGGAAACTTGCTAATCTGCTTTGAGTATTACCCTCTCCCTCTGGGAGAGGGGGGAAAGTTTAGCGCCAGCGGGTGAGGGCGGTACTGATGCCCAAACTGCTGTATAATTAGGCCATGGAAAAAGTTTTGTGGAAGCCGGGGACAATGCTCTACCCCGCCCCGCTCGCGCTGGTCTCCTGCGGCGATCGGCCGGAGAACCACAACCTCATCACGATCGCCTGGGCCGGCACGATCTGCAGTGAGCCGCCAATGGCCTATATCTCGGTCCGTCCCTCGCGCCACTCTTATGCTCTGATCAAAAAGAACGGCGAATTCGTCATTAATTTGCCTAATGCCAAGTTGGCTTTTGCCACAGATTATTGCGGGGTTAAATCGGGGCGCGAAGTAAATAAATTCAGCCATTTGAAGCTGACGCCCCTGAAGGCCGAGCATGTCAGCGCTCCGCTGGTCGGCGAATGCCCGATCAATATCGAGTGCCAGGTGACCGAGATCAAGCCGCTCGGCTCCCATGATATGTTCCTGGCCAAGGTTTTGGGTATTTACGCCGACAAAAAATATCTGGACAAGAAAACCGGGGCGCTGGACCTCAAAGCAGCCGATCTCATCTGCTATTCCCACGGCAAATACTACGCGCTGGGTAAACAATTGGGCCACTTCGGCTATTCCATCAAGAAAAAACGCCGCTAGAGTTTATTGGAGAGAAATTTTCGCAGCAGTTCGTAACCATGGCCAATGCGCAGCTTCGATTTTTTGATTGCTTTCTCATTGTAGCCAGCGACTCGCGACCCGCGACCCGAGACTAGCGACGGATAGACAACAAAGGGCACCGCGTCTGACGTATGGGTCATCAGTTTGCACGGCGTCGGGTGATCCGGGAGAACCAACACCCTGATGCCTTGATCCCTTGATGCCTTGATGCCTCGTAAAACTGTTCCCACAACAAGTCTATCAAAGTCCTCGATCGCCTTGATCTTCTTACGCACATCCCCCTCATGCCCCGCCTCGTCCGGCGCTTCGACATGGACAAAAACAACGTCATTGTTTTTTAGCGCCCGAAGCGCATATTCGGCCTTGCCTTTGTAATTGGTATCGAGATAGCCGGTCGCTCCCGGCACATCAATTATTTTCATCCCCAGGATCTTGCCCAACCCCTTTAACAGATGAACAGCGGTAATGACCGCGGCTTTTTTTTTGAACTTCTTTTTGAAAGCCGGCATCTTTGGCGACTCTCCCTGCCCCCACGGCCAGATCGTGGTCGCTTTGCTCTTCATCTGGTGGATCAGGACCTCACTCTCGTTCATCAGCTTCAACAACCCATCCGCCCCTTTGCCTTTGGGTAAATAAGGCCCTATCAATTTCCCGGTAATATCATGCGGCGCCCTGGTTTTGACCCGTGACACGAGACGCGCGACACGTGACCCGATGACCAAAAGATTCCGATAGCTTAAACCAGGGTAAAATCTGACATTTTTCGTGCCGATCTTCGCGTTCAAGAGCTTGAAGATCTTTTTAGCCTCGGCAGTCGAAATATGATCGGCGGTAAAATCCTTCATCCGCCCATTCGCAATGCTGACCAGATTGCAGCGAAAGGCAACTTCGCCGGGGTTAAGTTTGACTCCCAGGCTGGCCGCCTCAAGCGGACCCCGGCCGGAATAATATTTATTGGCATCATAGCCAAAGATCGACATGGCCGCGACATCCGAGCCAGGTTCCAGCCCGGGCGGGACATTTTTTGTCCAGCCACAGGCGCCGTTTTGCGCCAGCCAATCAAGGTTTGGAGTTTCCGCGGCTTCGAGCGGGGTTTTGCCGCCAAGCTGCTTAAGGGGCAGATCGGACATGCCGTCGCCGATCAGGACCAGGAATTTGGTCATTTTTTCTTCGCCGGGACGGGGCCGTCCTCAAGCAATCGCTCGAGTTCTTTTTCCTGGAGCTTAAGCTTCGGGAGCTTGAGCTCGGGAACTTTGGCTTCCGGTGTCGGTGAAGTAATAATATTCTCCTGGATGAATGAATCGACTTTCGGCGCGTTGTCCTGGACCGCCGGGTAGCTCCAGTTGATCAGAGCATGGGACAATTTGACGAAATAGGCGTCTTCAAGAGTCTTTCGGGCATCCCCGGAAATAAAAGCCGAGTTGAGGAGCAGGCGGGAGGCGACACCAAAGAGGATCAGGATCACCAGGACAATGAGGATATTTTTTATCGTTTTAACGACCCCGCCGGCATTTTTTAAAAGATAAAATAAGACGAGGCCCGCGATCATCAGGTCGATAATATTAAGCATTTAACCCTTTTGCAGGCCCTTTTTCATCGCTTTCAACCGTGTCCGCAGTTCCGGGTATTTGAGAGCCAGGATTTGCGCCGCGAGTATCGCCGCGTTTTTAGCTCCGTCGATCGCCACGCTGGCCACCGGCACGCCGGGCGGCATCTGGACGATGGAA
>JAGVQF010000069.1 GCA_020051815.1 Candidatus Saganbacteria bacterium
AAATATTCACCTTTTCGCCGAGACCCTCGGCGAAGCGCTGGCCAGAGTAAAAAAAAAAGTGACGACGTCCCCGAAGTAAACCCGTCCGCTATTCTTTCAGGCCCAGAGCGGAGAGATGAGCCATACGCACCTGCCCAATATTCCGATACCAGCAGAATATATCACTCTGGTAAATTTTCGACCGAATATAATGATAACCCCGCCCTGAATCTGGCTCGCCTCTGGTGGAAAATATTATCGGAAACAAGTGATGTGGTCACAGCCGAAGATGGGACGACAATGCCGGAAGACGAAATGAGAGATCATGTCCTCTACGTTTCGCATGTGCTTTTTGACCGTGTCGGCGAACTACTGACCGGTTTTGCCAGTATTGACGAATATTCCGATTATGAAAATCCCAAAGGCGAAAAAGACAAATTGATCTATTACAGCGGCATCCAGATCATGCCCGAGTATCGCGGCGGGCGAACCGCTTATCTGACGTTTTTAGCAATGAAAAAAATATTCGCAAATATAGGCATTGCCAAGCTATTATTTGGCAGGATACCCTTAGTCATGCGTGTGCAAAGCCGGAGCACCTTTGAATTAACCCGGCCATACATAAAAACAAAACAGGATGCGGCAGAATTTTCTGCTGAAGATTGGGCGGCTATCGGTCATGTTGCTAAGAGAAAAGGCTGGCAATTCAAGGACGGGACCAACATTACTCTCGGTGTATATTCAAAATTAATGGCCAAGAATCAAGCCGATCGTTTGCCCGGCCTGGGCGATCTCGACGGCAAGGTCTGCGTCGGCTATGCCAACATTTGGACGCTGGCCCGTTTATTCTACGCTTATAAGTTCAGGGGGAAAACCGGTTACAATGGGCCGCGCTCGGATTAAGAAGCTTGCGCGTTGAACTCCCCGATCATTTTCTTCGTGGCCGCCGGATCGCCGGTCAGGCTCAAATAGAACATTTTTGCCGCCAAATCTTTCGGGGCTGTCTGCAAAACCTGCGAGATCAGGAAGTGGCTGTGGGAGAAGCCCGAAAGTATGCCCAGGCCTGATATCCTGCGTTGAAGTTTGTTGACTGCGCCGACATATTCGGAAAAATCTTTGCCGTCGATCTTCCAGGGCAGGGGCGGCCAAAATTTCATCGGCAGGGATAATATTAATGGATAGGTCAGCAGGTATTGTAATACCTCCGGGCTGTCCATGGTCGCCGGCGCTTTCAGGCCGGCGCGGGCCAGCCACCGGTCCCAGCGCTTCGGATACACGATCTCGCAGCCGATCTCATTGGCCCGGTTGGCGCTGTCTGTCCCGGGGTAGAGGCCAAGAGCCTGGGCCGGCGCTGAAAGGGGCTGGGTATCTTCCAAGAATTTAACGATGAGATCGGCTTCGTTTTTCGGCATGCCGGGATAGGGATAGATAAAGCTGGCGATAGTGGCGATGCCGGCTTGCCCGGCGGCCTGCATCATTGACTCAATCTCCGCCACACTCTCATTTTTTCCCATCAGTTTTAGTGTCGCATCATCCGCCGCCTCGGCCCCGAAAAACAATGCGCTGGCGCCGGCGCGTCTTAACTTGCCCATTAATTTGCCGTTATCTCTTTCCTCGGCAGACTGGTCGCGGCCGCGCATAAAAGCGACCCAGTTAAATTTTTGGCCCAGGCCTCTCGTAATCAGTTCGTCCGCGATCTCTTCCGCTTGCCGGGGCGGGGTGCTGCTGCCAACCAATTCAAAATGGGTCAGGCCGAACCGCTGATTAAGCGAGAGCATCTCATCTGCGACATTTTTAGCCGGCTTGATGTTCCTTTTTGTGCCGCTTAACAGCGGCTGGGAGCAGAAATTGCAGAGCCAGGGGCAGCCGCGCGAGGTCTCGATAAAGGCGTAACGCATCAGTCCTTCAAAGTCCCGTTCTTCGTAAACATCGGCCGAAAGCCGTACCCAGTCATTGAGCGGCAAACGTGATCGGGTCGTGGCGACCAGGCGGCCGTCCTTGTCTTTATAGACGACATTGGGAACGCGGCTAAGATCATTTAGCCGACCGGCTTTGAGTTGTTCGATGATATCCGCTATGCCGACTATTGCCTGCTCGCCTTCACCGAGCGCAAGGGCGGTGGGCGCGCCAGTCACCTGAAAAATTGTTTCAGAAAAGTGGGTGGTCTGCGGCCCGCCGAAGATAATAGGCAGAGAGGGCTCGGCCGCCCGCAGGATCTCGGCCAGCCGGATCGCGGCGACGGTGCTGCCGCCAAAAAAGAGTGAAAACCCGACCGCGTCGAACTGCTCGGCCCTGACCTGTTCAATTAGCTCCCGGCCGAGCTCCTCGATAACATTTTTTTCGGCCGCCGCCTGTTCGCGAGCCAGAAATTTTAACTCTTTTATATCAAATAATGAACGGGCGGCTGAAAGAGGGTGCCTAAGAGGTTTTTTCCCTTCAAGAAAGAATGGCCGGATGCTGCGTTCAAAGATCGCGGCCGAACGCGCGACCAGGCTGGCCGGATTGAGGCGGGCCATCAGCGAAGTCGAATAATTAGCGATCACGGCGTCGTGGCCGCTTTGCCGTAATGCCTGGCGCAGCATCAAAAGGCCGGGGCGGGGCACTTTGCCGGAAAGGTCTGTTGTCCCTAAACCGCCGACTAACAGCAGGCGACGGCTGTTGGCTGTGCGAGTTATCATGCTATAATGTTATCGCTGGCTAATGCCAATAATTTCAGAGAGAAAAATGCGGATATTCGGCGCTCTTGACAGCTTGGTTTCCCGAAAAGGCATCACTTGTCAAAGATAGAAAACATCGTTTTCCGAGGGCTTGTCTTGTCCGCCCTGTTGATCGAGGCGGTCATTATCTTGTTTTCATTTCAAGCCGGCAGTTTCGACCTCTTTGCTTCATACTCGCTGATCATGGTCCAGCTGGCCCTCGGCTTATATTTATTGGTCAAAAATTTCCGCAGCGAGATCAATTTTTCTTTTGCCGCTTTTTGTTTCTGCCTCTCCCTCTGGACCTATGAGATATTCATGCTGCGGCAGGCGCGGTCGGGCCCTGACCTCATCTTTTGGGGGCGGCACGTCTTTTTTGGGCCGGTCTTAAACGCCTACTTCTTTTTATATTTCAGTTTCGTCTTCCCCAAAAAAAATATAGCCCGGTTTAAATGGAGCAAAATACTTCTGTTCATCCCGACCGTGATCCTGCTTGTCCTGCTTTCCGGGCCGTGGATCCTGCGTGACGCCTATCTGACCGCGGCCGGGCCGGTGCCGGCCTTTGGCGTGGCTTATCCGTTTTTTGCGGCCTATTTTCTTATTTATTTACTTTGGGGCTTGTCTAATCTGATCAATAAATTCCGTGGGGCCAAAGGCGTGGAAAAGATACAGATCCGCTATGTTTTTTTGGGTCTGTTCCTGACTTTTGCGCTGTCGATCGTCACGAACCTGGTCTTGCCGGTCCTGGGCGAGGCCAAATTTATCAGTCTCGGCCCGGTTTCCACCCTGCTCTTGCTGGGCTTGACGATCTACGCCATCGTCCGGCACCGGCTGATGTCGATTGAAGTCGTTATCCAGCGCAGCGCCGTCTACGGCCTGACGACGATCATTATTATGTCGCTTTACGCACTGGCGGTGATGGTCTCGGAGGTTTACTTGCGCAACATCATCGGCTACTCTTCTCTGCTGGTGACCGCCCTGGCCGCGCTCGCTATCGCGGTCGCTTTTCAGCCGCTGGTCAGAGGTTTTCAGAACCTGACCGACCGCCTTTTCTTCCGGAGCCGCTACGATTACCAGAAAATATTGCGCCGGATCAGCCACGAGATCGCCGCGGTCATCAAGCTGGAAGAGCTGACAAAACTGATCGTTGCCTCTTTCATTGACACAATGCGGGTGTCCGAGATCTCGTTCCTCCTGCCCGAAAAAGACGGTGAGCATTTCCGCTCGGTGCCGCTGGCCATAACGCGTTATAAAAAGATCGAGATCGACAAGAACAGCCCGATCATCGCCTGGATCTCCAAAACGAAGGATATCCTGGTGCGCGACGAGATCGAAGATGAGCTGGCGCGAACCGGCGCGCCCAAGACGGCCGAGGTCAGGGATGCGATGAGCCGGCTTGGCATTTCGGTCTGGGTCCCGATCGTCAGTAAGAACGAGCTGATCGGCATCATCGCTCTGGGCGACAAATTATCCGGCGACATCTATTCGTCCGAAGACCTGGCGCTCCTCAACACGCTGGCCAGCCAGACGGCGGTGGCCCTCGACAACGCGCGGCTCTACGAAGAGGTCGTGACGATGAAAAATTACAGCGAAGAAATATTGCAGAGCATGGTCAACGGGGTGCTCACGACCGATAACCGAGGCCGCGTCGTCACTTTTAACCACATGGCCGAGCTGATCAGCGGCCGCAAAATGGGCGAGGTGATCGGCCGGGCCTGCGAGGAGGTCTGGGGCCGGCGCGGCACCGTCACGCAGGCGGTGGAGACCACGCTCAAGGACCGCCCATATCTCAATTATGAAACCGGCATCTCATCGCCCGAGCGGGGGCTGGT
>JAGVQF010000108.1 GCA_020051815.1 Candidatus Saganbacteria bacterium
CCCCACACTGAAGTGTGGGGATTAAAGTAAACCTGAATAACTTGGTTAATTCTACTATAATTATGGTATGAATTCAAAGTTCCTCGACTTCGCTCGGAAAAAGCTATTGGAAAACTGCGCTCTTTGCGGCCACCGCTGCGGCGTTAACCGGCTTAAGGGGCAAAGGGGCAAGTGCCAGGCGGGCAGTGAGCCTGTTGTCGCTTCTTATTGTGTCCATCACGGCGAAGAGCCGATGATCTCGGGCACACGAGGGTCAGGGACGATCTTTTTTGCGTATTGTTGTCTCAAGTGCGTTTATTGTCAGAATTATCAGATAAGCCAGGGGGTAGGGGGTAGAGATAAGGAGATAGAGGGGAGAGATTTAGCAGAAATAATGCTGGAGCTTCAGGCCAAGGGAGTCCACAACATTAATCTGGTTTCTCCCACGCATTACGCGCCGCAGATAATTGATGCGTTAGAGGTTGCCCGCGCTAAAGGGCTAAAACTTCCCATCGTTTACAACACCGGCGGCTACGATTCACTTGAACTGCTGCGCGAGCTGGAGGGCAAGATCAATATCTATCTGCCGGACTTCAAATATTTCGATAACGGCAAAGCGTTTAAATACTCCGGGGCGAGAAATTATGTTGAAACAGCGAGGGCGGGGATCGAGGAGATGTTTAGGCAGGTTGGGGTTAGAGGCATACTTGTCAGACATTTGGTTCTGCCGAACGACCTGGCGCAAAGTAAAGATGTCCTCGATTTTCTGGCTTCGCTTTCGAAAGATATTTGGGTCAGTCTCTTGGCGCAATACAGCCCGCAGGCCCGGGCCGGAGAATTCCCTGAACTTTCGAGGAAATTAAGGCCAGAGGAATATAAGTCAGTTGTTGATCATGCCGAAAAGATCGGCCTGCATAACTTATATATTCAGGAGTTAGAAAGCAGTGAGGTTTACTTGCCCGACTTTAAGAGCGAAGATCCCTTTGGGAAAGATTCACAGCCCTCATCCGCTGTCACAAACCGACCCCCTTCTCCCAAAGGGAGAAGGTAGATACATGTCTTTCCCTCTCCCTCTCCCTCTGGGAGAGGGGGGAGTGTTAATCGTTAGCGGGTGAGGGCACTAGAGGTTGCTTAAACATTTCGTAGGTCTTTTCTTGTTTTGAAAGGGTAAACCAGGTGTTTTCCGTCCCTTCTCCATTGAGCAGCCGGATCGGTTTTTCGTGGCGGAAGATACTCCTGATCGGGGACGACAGGGCATAGGTTTTCTCCCCATCCGGCAATTTTACGGCAAAGAGCGACCTGACGAGCGATGACGAAGCTCCGCCATGATCGTCTTTGACGCTGACATAATAGAGGACTTCCGGCTTGAGCAGGCGGGTCGGCAAACCAAAATAGTAAAGGCCGCCCTCGTAATGCGGCGCGACCTCATGCCATTGCTTGGCCGTCCATTGCAGCGGCCCGCCTTGCGTATAATAGAGCCGGGCCGCCTTGACGCTGCTGTGAACCTTAGCCCTGACCGGGATCACTATCCTATCCGGTCCTTTCTGAAAGACCGGCAGTTCACTGATGACCGGAAAAGTATCGGGAATATTTTTGAGCCGTTGGTCGAGCCAGGCCAGCGCGGGAGCTTGTGATGAATCAAGGAACCGGTGACGCAGATTGGGGACCAGCCAGTAAGCCTTTTCGACGGCGACCTCTTGATAGCTTTTCTGGAAGGTCGGCAGATAATAGCAATGATCGTTGGTGCCGGTGATAAAGAGAATGGGGGCGTGCTGGGTCGCCAAAAAATTCTTGGGATCGATCAATGTCTGCCAGGTTTCCCTCTCCTCGGCCGCCAGCGCTGAAAAATAATCTGCCCAGGTACAGCCCTCCGGAATGTAGCCGGCGCCGAAGATGTTAACGGCGGCCTTCAGCCGCTCGTCCTGGCCGTTGGTCAGCAGGGTCAAAACACCGCCCCAGGAGAGGCCGATCATGCCGATGCGGTCGGGATCGACTTCCTTTCTTTGCGAAAGGAAAGTGATGCCGTTGCGCGCGGCCGCGACGGCGTGGACCAGGTAGTTGTAACTGGGATCAGGTTGGGTGCGAAAGAGAATAGGCACGATCATGTCAGGGCCGGTTGAGCGTGAATGGAGGCGGTTTTCCCCTTTACCCGGCAGATCGATGGAGAGGACAGCGTAGCCCCGTTTGGCCCAGGCGACTGCCCGGGGTTTGCTGGCGGTGCCGCCGCCGCCATGGGAGAGGAGAATGGCCGGCAGTTTGCCCGAGCGCGCGCGGGGATAGGCGAAATAGCCAAAGATCTTCGACGGCTTGTCTTTATAGGGGCGGCTGAAATAATATATTTCCTCGACCCGGACACTGCCGAGGTTGTACGATCTTATCGTCTCCGACCTGACCTCGTTCGTCGGTACATCCCAGAGCCGGCGCAGTTCTTCCGAGCTGAAAGGATCGGCTCTGACGCCCGAAGAAAAGAGCAGTAACAGGATAGCTATAAAGATCGGCATTTAAAAATATTATACCACAGGGTATAATTGAAGCCATGAAATACGCCGCGCCGCGAGGGACAAAAGATATTTTGCCGGACGATTCACCGCTCTGGCAATTTATCGAAGGTGCCTGCCGCGAAACCTTTGAGCTGTTCAATTACCGAGAGATCCGCACCCCGATCTTTGAAGCGACCGACGTTTTTACCCGCTCGATCGGCGACTCGACCGATATCGTCAAAAAAGAGATGTACACTTTTCCCGACCGCAAGGGGCGGAGCTTAACCTTGAGGCCCGAGGCGACAGCTTCTGTCGTGCGGGCCGGTCTGGAAAACAATCTGATCTCCCCCGACAATTTGCTCAAAGTTTACTATCTCGGCCCGATGTTCCGCTACGAGCGGCCCCAGGCCGGCCGCCAGCGCCAGTTCCACCAAGCCGGGGTCGAAGCCTTCGGCTCGAACGACCCTTTGCTTGACGCCGAAGTCATCCAGATGGCGGTCAATCTTTTCCAGGCGCTGGGACTGAAAGAGCTTGAGGTCGATATCAATTCCGTCGGCTGCAAAAAGTGCCGGCCCGCCTATCTTGAAGCGCTCAAGAAATATTTCCAGGAAAACGTCAAGCACATGTGCAAGGATTGCCTCGCCCGGTTTGAGATAAATCCCCTGCGTATCCTCGATTGCAAGGAGGAGCCGTGCCAGAAATATATCGCCAAAGCGCCGGCCATGGTCGATCATCTGGACGCGGAATGCAAGGAGCATTTTAAAAGGATGGTTGGATGGTTGGATGGATTGGAGATCAAATACAAGATCAACGATCGCCTGGTGCGGGGGCTCGATTATTATACCCGGACGGCTTTTGAAGTCGTGTCGAAACAGCTCGGCGCCCAGAACGCGGTCTGCGGGGGCGGGCGATACGACGATCTGGTTGAGGAGATGGGCGGCAAATCGGTGCCGGCGATAGGATTTGCCATTGGGCTGGAGCGAATAATGGAAATACTGAGAAAGTTGAACGTAGAAAGCAGAGCGTCGAACGTAGGATTATATATTGCTACGATTGGAGACGAGGCCAGAAAAGTTGGTTTTGATCTGCTAAGTAAAGCCAGGGACGCTGGGATCAGCGCCGATTTCGATTATCAGGGCCGATCGCTCAAGGCGCAGATGAAAGCGGCCGACCGGCTGAAAGCCGAGTACGTTTATATCATTGGTGAAGAAGAATTGAAGAAAAGATCGGCGATCCTGAAAAATATGGAAACAGCCGACCAGCACGAGATCGCCTTTGATGAATTGATCGATAACTTTTCCGGGGAATGCGGGTGTGGATGTGAACATTAATGCGAGAAGCTCTTTTCTATAAGAAGCTCGATGACCAGAAGGTCTACTGCGAACTTTGCCCCCATTTCTGCACCATCAGCGACGGTAAACGCGGCATCTGCGGCGTCAGGGAGAATCAAAAAGGTGCGCTCTACAGCTTAGTTTACGGCAAACTGGCCGCCGCCTCGATCGACCCGATCGAGAAAAAACCGCTCTTCCA
>JAGVQF010000209.1 GCA_020051815.1 Candidatus Saganbacteria bacterium
AAGATGCTGATGATCGATCCCAAGATGGTCGAGCTCTCGGTCTACGACGGCATCGCCCATCTCCTGGCGCCGGTCGTGACCGATCCCCGGCTGGCCTCGGCCACGCTTAAGGTTTGGGTCATCAAAGAGATGGAGCGCCGCTATAAGATGTTTCACGAGAGCCAGACGCGCAACCTTGAGGCTTATAACCGCAAGGCGGGGGAGGACGGGAAATTGCCGTTCATCGTCGTGATCGTCGACGAGCTGGCCGACCTGATGATGGTCGCGGCCAATGAGGTCGAGACCTCGATCTGCCGCATCGCCCAGATGGCCAGAGCCACCGGCATACATCTTGTCATTGCCACCCAGCGTCCTTCGGTTGACGTTATCACCGGGCTGATCAAGGCGAACATCCCCTCAAGGATCGCCTTTGCCGTGGCCACCCAGATCGACTCCAGGGTCATCCTTGATTCCTCCGGCGCCGAAAAACTGCTGGGCCGGGGCGATATGCTCTACAATCCGATCGGCGCGATGAAGCCGACCCGGGCGCAGGGAGCTTTCGTGACCGATAAGGAGGCTGAAAAGGTCATCAAGTTCGTCAAAGACCAGGCCGAACCGGAATACCTGGAAGAGCTGGTCGGCATCAAGGCGATCGATTTTGGTAAAGAAAATAGCGATGGCGAGCGCGAAACGGGCAACAGCAAAGACGTCCTCTTTGCCGATGTGGCCGCCCTGGTCGTCGAAAGCGGCCAGGCCTCGACCTCTTACGTGCAGAGAAAATTCAGGATCGGCTATAACCGCGCCGCGCGCCTGATGGATGAGTTAGAAGAAGCGGGGATCGTGAGCAAGCCGGAAGGGGAGCTGAAAACAAGACGTATTTTGGCCGGCCGCGAGGCCCTGAAAACCGCAGGCGAGTCAGCTTAGACCGGCAAAAGCTGCTGAAAATAAGGTTTTGGCGGCAGCGAGCGCCCCGGCGACAATTTTAACACTCCTAACTTTTCAAGGATTTCCAACCGTTCCCTATCCGTACGGGTCGCCGCGCCGAAAAGCTCAAATGAATGGCCAAAATCGGTGTGGTTGGCGCGGCCGCCTTTCAGGGCCTGTTCAATGCTTTCGCGGCCGAGCCGTTTGAGGTTTACCGCATCGACCAGCGGCGCCAGCGCCGCTGCCTGACGGGCCAACAGATGCATTGTCTCGGCAAAAAATCCGGCGTGGATATTATTTTCGTAAAGATAGTTAGCGCGTTGCTTGGCAAAAAGGATCGACTCCCGGCCGAGCTTTACGCGCGCGGCCAAGCCATGACTTTGAAGCGTTAGAAGATCGTTGTCGAGCCTTACCCGCTCGTCCTTGAGGATCGATTGGAAAACACGCACGCTGACGTCAGGCCCCCCGGGATAAAAGCTTCGCCGCGCGGATGGATAATGGCGCGTGACATAAGTTTCCGGGTGCCGGTAAATGTAATTACGGTCGATCATATATCGATATATCGACTAAAAATCGCTATAATTTCAGGGGAAAAATGGTTATAATGAAGCCCTCACCCGCTAACGCTAAACCTTCCCCCCTCTCCCAGAGGGAGAGGGGATATGCAAAAATGTGCTACCTTCTCCCTTTGGGAGAAGGGGGTCGGTTTGTGTCAGCGGATGAGGGATGAAAATCAACATTATGGAAGCATCAAGCGGTTTGAAATTGAGATTTCTTTTAGCGATTTGTTTGTCATTTGTCATTTGTCATTCGTCATTTGCTTCTCCTCCCCAGCGCATCATCTCTGCCATGCCCTCGGTCACCGAAATGCTCTTCGCGCTTGACCTGGGCGACCGTGTGGTCGGAGTGACGACCAACTGCAATTATCCGCCCGCAGCCAAAAGCAAGGAAAAGATCGGCGGGTTCTTCATTAATCTGGAAAGGGTCGTTTCCCTAAAGCCCGATTTGGTCATTATGGTCGAAGGGGCGCAAAAAAGGGATATCGAAAGATTTAAGAAATACGGCCTGCCGATTCACACGATAAACCCGCGTAATGTGGTTGACGTGATGGATGAACTTGTTAAATTGGGCAATAAGATGGGGCAGGAGAGGGTGGCTGCCGCTCTGGTTTCCAAGATGAAGGCCAGATTGGCCGCTGTCCAGCCCGGTGGCTTTAGTCTCGAACTCATTTTAAGAAAGCGGCCGAAGGTCCTGACGATCGTGGGCAATAATCCCCTGATCGTGGTTGGCGGCGGCGCCTTTATAGATGATATAATGAAACAGGCCGGGGTGGAGAATATTGCCGGGGGATCAAAGGCGGCTTATCCGCAATTCAGCTTCGAAACTTTGCTTAAAGAGAATCCGGAGTATCTAATTATCCCGTCGGGAACGATCGCCAAAAGCGAGATCGGCCGCGAGCCGCGCTGGCAAAAGCTCGCCGCGGTCAGGGAAAATAAAATACTGTTTATTGACGCGGATATCCTGTCGCGGCCGGGGCCGAGGGTAGTGGAGGCGGTCGAAGCAATCGCCCATTTTATTTATGGCAAAAAAAATTAACAAAAAAGAAGGTTTTCTGGTTTTTCTGGTTTTGACCGTTGTCGTTCTGGCGGTGATGGTCGTTTCTTTGTTTTTGGGGTCGGTCCCGATGTCGCCGGGTGAGCTCTTAAAAAGCGAGATTCTCTGGCAGATCCGCCTGCCGCGCGTCATCCTGGCCGCCTTGCTTGGCCTGATGCTCTCCATTTCCGGCGTTATAC
>JAGVQF010000088.1 GCA_020051815.1 Candidatus Saganbacteria bacterium
AACATCAGCGGGCTGAACCTGCTCGACGGAGCCCAGGCCAAGGATCCGCGCACGGCCTTGATCGGCTTCAGCTGGGCCAATCCCTTCTAATGAAGGGCGACCTCGTCCGCCCCGGGGTTAAAGGGATAGTAGAGTACCTCCCGGGCAAAACGCCGACCGAGCCGGGGATCGCTAAACTGGCCTCCAACGAAAACCCGTTCGGCCCCTCGCCCAAAGCCCTCGAAGCGATCGCGCGCGAAGCCAAAAACCTGCACACTTACCCCGACCAAAAGTCGCGGCTGCTGCGTGACGCGCTGGCCAAGAAACTGAACTTAATGGAGGCCTGCATCATTTGCGGCAATGGCTCGGACGACCTCATGCAGATCATCGGCGCGACCTACCTCAACCCAGGCGATGAGGTCGTCATTGCCAAGAACACTTTTAGCGTCTATGAGCTGATCGCGCGCATCTTTGACGGGCGGATGAAATTCGTCGGCCTAAAAGATTACGCGCTCGACCTCGAGGGAATCGCCGCCGCCGTCACCATCAAGACAAAGATCGTCTTTTTGACGAACCCGAACAACCCGACCGGCACGATCTTTGGCGCCGCGCAATTCGACGCTTTCATGAAAAAAGTGCCGCAGAACCTCCTGGTGGTCGTCGATGAGGCCTATGCGGAGTATGTCGAGAGCCGCGACTTTCCGGACGCGATCAAGCATATAAAAGAAGGGCGCAACGTCATCGTCCTGCGGACGTTCTCCAAGTTCTACGGACTGGCCGGCCTGCGCCTCGGCTTTGCGCTGGGCAAGCAAGAGCTTCTCGCCCCTATGTTCAAAACAAAGATGCCTTTCAACGTTAACCGGCTGGCCCAGGCCGGCGGACTGGCGGCCCTGGGCGACAAAGCGTTTCTTGACAAAACATTTATGAATAACGTCGAAGGGAAAAAATATCTTTACGCGGAGCTTGATAAGCTTGGGCTCGACTATAAAAAAACGGAAGCAAACTTTATCTTCATCGACTTAAAAAAATCGGCCGATGAGTTTTTCGCGAAAATGAGGAAGCAAAAGGTAATTATCCGGCCGCTGACCTCCTTCGGCCTGCCGCAGGCGATAAGGGTATCGATCGGAACTAAAGAACAAAACGAAAAACTTATTTCCGCAACAAAGCTCTGTTTTTTATCGTAATTTCAACCAGCTGTTTATCCATGCCAAAAATGTGGCCGCTGAACCATTGAATAAGTTTGTCGATCCGCTGGAGATAGTCGTTTGACTGCGTGCCCGTAAACATTCCCAGATGGATCCTCAAGTTTGACAGAAACAAGAGGTGGTTGGAAAGATGCATATCTTTCCAGTTTTCCGAAAGCCCTTCTGCCTTCTTAAGCAAAGCCGCTTCTTCGTTAAAATGCGCTTCGACCGTCTTAACAATGTTCTGGACCATCTCTTGCGTAATTTTGCCCATTTTCCCTTCTGCGGCTATCCCCCTTAACTCTTCAAACAGCTCAAATATCCTTTGATGTTTTTGGTCGACTTCGGGGAGCCCCAGGTTCATGCTCTCTTTCCAGGCTGTCCGTCCGCCACTGCCGGCAGCCGCCTTTATCGGTCCCGGCCGGCCCCCTCCCGCCCCATCACTGGCCATTACCCAATAGTGCCCTGGCTGAAACGGGGATCCTGCTGCGGCCATCGGTAGCGGCCAACCCAAACCGAACGGCGTGGCCGCCATCTCTCTCCTCAGGCCGTGGATCGCCGCCCCTACCCGCCTCAAAATTCTAACTCCAATAATACAGGTAATCATTGTTTTCACTAAATTATCCCCCACTCCCGATGAGAATTCCAGGCAATTTCCGCGGCTCTATAGCAAAGAGTGTGCTAAAAAGTAAGTAAAAATGTGGTAGGTTTTTCCTATCTTTAGCCAAAAAGAAGGAGGCCTACCACATGAAAAATGATATAGCAAAAATATTCCATCTGCAAGCGTTTTGGATCCGCGACCTCCACCTTGATAACGATCATCTGGAAATCATAATCGAATTAAAAAAGAGGCACAGACTTTGTCCACGTTGCGGCATTAAATCAAAGTGTCGTCATCAACTTGGCAAAATAATAACCGTAAAGCACGAGCTTGGGGGCAAACGGATCGTCTATCTTAAGGGCAGAAAAGATAGATGGAAGTGCCGCCGGTGCAAAAAACCATTCACCGAGGTTTGGCCGGGAGTCAAGAAGTGGAGTCGAAAAACAGAAGAAGCTGAATATCAAATTTTGGAACTACTTCGAGGCAAAAGTTTCCGACAGTTGGCACAGGAAAACAAGGTCAGCGACCATGAGGCGCGTTATCTTTTAGCCAAGATCACCACAACTCCCAACTGGCAGGAAGAAAAGAAGCTGAAAAGGATCAAGCTGGGGGTTGACGAGCATAGTTTTAGAGGAAAAGACCTGGTCATTACCATCACCAATTTGTCCCAGAGAAAGCTTAAGGCCATTCTACCCGATGATCGCCAGGCCAGCCTCAAACAATGGCTTAAGGACGTGCCGACGCCCATTAAACGCAAAATTTCCGAGGTCTGCATTGATATGAGGGAGTTGTTCCGATCAGTGCTTGAACAAGAACTCGCTGAATTCAACATTTTAATGCAACACCAGTCTCCTTAAAGAATACCTCATAAGGCGTTAGCCCTTCAAGTCGTTTACGAGGCCGAGTGTTTAGTAAG
>JAGVQF010000111.1 GCA_020051815.1 Candidatus Saganbacteria bacterium
AACCAGGCGAGCTACGCCGTCAAAGAGGTCAGGAAAAAAGAACAAAAGCGTAATCCGGCGCCGCCCTTTATTACCAGCACCCTGCAGCAGGACGCCTCCCGCAAGCTCGGCTACTCCGCCAAGAAGACGATGGTCCTCGCCCAGAAATTATATGAAGGTGAAGAAGTCGCCGGTGAAGGCCGGGTCGGTTTGATCACTTATATGAGGACCGACTCGGTCCGCATCGCGGCCGAGGCCGAAACCGAGGTCAGAAAATATATTGCTTCGACTTATGGCGCGCAGTTCCTGCCGCCGGCGCCGATCAAATATAAGAAAAAGAAACAGGCCCAGGACGCCCACGAGGCGATCCGGCCGACCTCGATCGCCAGGACGCCGGACAAGATCAAAGAGAGCTTGAGCCCGGACGAGTTCCGCCTCTATGAGTTGATCTGGAAGAGATTTGTCGCCTGCCAGATGGAGGCGGCGGTCTTTGACCAGACCTCCGTTGATATCGCGGCGGGTGAATATATATTGCGCGCCACCGGCTCGGTCATAAAGTTTGAGGGCTTCCTGAAACTCTATGAGGAGAGCACTGACGAGGCCGCGGAGGACAAAGAAGCGCTCCTGCCGGAATTAAAAGCTGCCGAAAAATTGAAAATGATCGAAGTCAAGCCCGCCCAGCACTTTACCGAGCCGCCGCCGCGCTACACCGAGGCCTCGCTGGTCAAAGAGCTGGAGCAAAAGGGGATCGGCCGCCCGTCGACTTACGCCCCGATCATCTCGACCATCCAGGATCGCGGCTATGTGATCAAAGAGGGCAAAGCGCTCAAGCCGACCGATATTGGCGTCACGACCAATCGCCTGCTGGTCAAAAGTTTTCCCACGATCATGGACGTCAAGTTCACCGCCGGGATGGAAGACAAGCTGGACGAGATCATCGAAGGTGAGATGAAATGGACCACCGTTTTGAAAGAATTTTACGAACCGTTCAAGGTGGCGCTTGACGAGGCCGAGGTCAAGATGGAGAAGGTCAAAAAAGAGATCATGACCGATGAGCTTTGCCCCAAGTGCGGCAGCAAAATAGTGATCAGGCAGGGCCGCTATGGCGAGTTCATGGCCTGTTCGACCTATCCCAAATGCAAGTTCACCAAGAACACGCCGGAGGAAGAGGCGAAGGCCAAGTCAGTGCAGGAGATCTGCGAGAAATGCGGCAAGCCGATGGTCTTGAAGCGCGGCCGCTTCGGGGAATTCCTGGCCTGCAGCGGTTATCCCGCCTGTCGCAACATCAAGTCTATCTTGAAAAAACTCGAGGCCAAGTGCCCCAAGTGCGTCGGCGATCTGGTTGAGCGGCGGACGAGAAAGGGCAAGCTGTTCTTTAGCTGTATCAATTATCCCAAGTGCGATTTTGCGACCTGGCAGAGGCCGGGAACGGAGAAGCCCAAACCCAAAGAGGGGGAAGGCGCGGAGTAAAATGCGCGAGATCAAGAACCTGCGGGAAATGTATCTTTATTCCCTGAAGGCCAAATCCCACGGCAAGAAGGTCGGTTTTGTCCCGACGATGGGCGCCCTGCACGAAGGCCATCTCTCCCTGATCGTTGAAGCGAAAAAGAAGTGCGACCTCGTGATAGTGAGCATCTTTGTCAACCCGATCCAGTTCGCCCCCAGCGAGGATTTTGGCAGTTATCCCCGCAATGTCGGCAAGGACAAAAAACTGCTGAAGAATTTCGCGATCGACGCGCTCTTTCTCCCTTCCGCCGACAAAATGTTCCCCGACGGCTTCAAAACGTTCGTCGAGGTCGAAGCGCTCTCCAAAAAGATGTGCGGCCGCTCCCGGCCGACCCACTTTCGCGGCGTGGCGACCGTGGTGACAAAACTCTTCAATATCGTTAATCCCGACCTGGCGTTCTTCGGCGAAAAAGATTATCAGCAACAATTGATCATCAAACAGCTGGCCGCCGACCTCAACTTGCCGGTCGAAGTCGTAACTCTGCCTACCGTGCGCGAATTTGACGGCCTAGCCATGAGCTCGCGCAACACCAAGCTAAACCCGAAAGAGAGAAAATCGGCCGCCATCCTTTATAAGGCTCTTAGCCTGGCGCGGCGCGAGATCGAGGGCGGCGAGCACGACCTCAACAAACTGCTCTTTCGCCTGCGCTCGCTGATCGGCAGCGAGCCGAGCGTCCGCCTCGATTACTTGGTGGCGGCTGATCCGAAAACATTGCAGGAAGTCAAAAAGATCGGCGGCAAAGTGCTTTTTGCCCTGGCGGCCTATCTTGGCAAGACACGGTTGATTGATAATATCGTAGTGGGGGAGTAGGGAAGGAGATCCGGAGATCAGGGGATTAGGGTTTGGGGATCGGGAAATCGGGGACGAATAAAGGGGGAAGGCAGTGGCAGGCAAGGGAGGATTCACTTTAATTGAATTGTCAGTTGTAATGGGCATCGTCGGCTTGATCCTTCTGCTATCTTTTCCGACGCTGGCAAACTTTCGGGAACAGGTCTATCTGGAATCCGCCTCAAATCAACTCGTGTCTGACCTACGCCTCGCGCAAGCCAAAGCGATCTGCTTTAACGAAACGCAGGCCTGCGATCGTTTCAAATTTGCCAAAACCGGCAACCCGCCGCCCGGCGGCTCGGGCACAGCGCTCCTTTCCGGGCGCTCGGGCAGCGTGCGCAAAGTCATCGTTTCTTCGGCCGGGAGGGTTCGCGTTGAATAGAAAAGGCTTCACCCTGGTCGAAGTAATTATGGCCGGCGCGATCTTCCTGCTGGCGATCTCGAGCTTCAATTATCTATCGAAGTCCGCCCAGAATTATCTACCGCGGGCAAAGATGAGGGGGCTCGCGCTCTGCCAGGCGCGCTCCGAAATGGAGCGGGTCAGACGCCTGCCATTTGACATATTATATTCGGCCGGCAGCGTCGAGGTGACAAGGATCGACGATGACCTTTGCCTGGTCCGGGTCGATCAGCTCTACACGCTCCGGAGCCGTTATCAATGAAACAGAGCTTATCTTCAGTAAATTCCGCAAGACCCCATACTGAAGTATGGGGAATAACAACAGTGAGTCAAAATTCCCCACACTTTAGTGTGGGGTTTAAACCGCGGGTGAGTCGCGGCTTTACCCTGGTCGAATTGATCGTCGCGCTGACGCTTTTGACGGCGCTGGTCGGCGGGCTGTTCTTTTCTTTCGGCCAGGGCTTGCGGAACTGGAGAAAGATCACGGCAGCGGCCGCTCACCTTCAGGTTGAGAGTATTATCAGCGAGCGGATCTGCCGGGAAGTCCGGCTTGGGGCAGTTCTACCCGCCTCAAGCTCTTCGGAGGTCTTTCTAAAGATCGACGGTGAGGCCGTGAGCTATAAATTGGTCGATTCGAAGGTCAGAAGAAAGAAGGGAAGTACCACCGCCTATCTGACCGATGATAAGGAGATTAAGCGGCTATTCTTCTCATATCCGGCCGCCGGGGCGATTAACATCACGGTCGACGATCTCTCTTTCCTTGTTTCGGGGAGAAACCAATGAACAGGCGCGGTTCGGCGCTGCTTCTGGTCATCATCCTATGTGCCGCCTTGATGTCGCTGGCTGTTATTCTGACTAAAATGGTTTATAATACTTATGCGACGGAGGACTTGATTGGCAAGAGGGAAGCGGCGTTCTGTCTGGCCGAAGCGGGGCTTGAGGCCGGTAAAGTGAAATTGGCCAGGAATCCCGGCTGGTACACTGATCTGCCGCATTATCCCGAGGATGATGGCGGCTGGCTTAAGTCCGGAGCGGTTGGCGAGAAAAGCGCTCTGCCGTCGGGTTCATTTATGATCGTGAGAGAAAAGGATGAGGCCCGGCTCTACGCGGTCGGGATTGTCGGGCGGGCGAGAGTCGTCCTGAAAATTACTTTTTCTTTGGCGCCTTACAAAACCTTGAGTTGGACAGAGATCTAAAAAAGAGAGGAAAAACATGAATTATCTGATACTGACGATTTCGGTCCTGTTGGCGGTCGCGGGACAGTTGCTGATGAAGAAAGGCATGATGATCTTCGGGACCTTCCGGGCCACTCAACTGTTGCAGAATGTTATACCCATGTTCCTAAACCCTTATGTCTTTTTGGGTTTTGTTTGCTTTGGGCTCTCTTCCCTCTTTTGGCTGATCGTCCTCTCGCGCCTGCCGCTCTCCCTGGTCTATCCCATGGTCAGCGTCGCCTACGTGCTGGTGGCGTTCGCTTCGATCGTCTTTTTTAAAGAGCACGTCAGCCTGATCCGCTGGACCGGCATCGGGGTAATAATCCTGGGGGTCTACCTGATC
Organism: Candidatus Saganbacteria bacterium; assembly: GCA_020051815.1. GTDB lineage: Bacteria > Margulisbacteria > WOR-1 > O2-12-FULL-45-9 > XYB2-FULL-48-7 > 2-01-FULL-53-15. Next base: position 4,272 of record JAGVQF010000111.1, read on the forward strand.
TCGAGGTCTTAATCTAGTCTTTTTTGTAATACTTGGTGAAGTCTTCGGGGCGCATGTTCTCGATGAAGTCCTTGAATTTCTTCGTTTCTTCCGCGTCTTTCTCCGAATTGACGAGCTTCGCCTGCATCATGACGACCTCTGAAACGAAGACCGGCACGTGGCCGCGCACGGCCAGCGCGATCGCGTCGGAGGGCCGGGCGTCCAGGCTCAAGGTCTTGCCGTCTTTTAACTCAACATCGACCAGGGCGAAGAAAGTGCCGTCCTTGACGTCATTGATGACGACCTTTGAAAGCTTGCCGCCCAGGCTCTCGATCGCGTTCTTTAAGAGGTCGTGGGTCATGGGCCGCGGCGGCTGTGAGCCCTGCAGTTCCATGGCAATGGCGGCGGCCTCAAAGACGCCGATCCAGATGGGGAGAAAATTCAGTTCTTCCTGGTCGCGAAGCAAAACAATGGGGGAGAGGTTGCGGGGATCAAAACCCAGGCCGCCGACCTGCATCTCGATCATTCGGCTTTTTTACTTGCCCGCCGAGAGGCGGGCGGACTCGACTACCTTCGTGAAAGCGCCAAAATCATTGACGGCCAGGTCGGCCAGCACTTTGCGGTCCAACATGATATTGGCTAGTTTCAGTTTATGGATCAACTCGTTATACTTGAGGCCCAGCATGCGGGCGGCGGCGTTGATTCTGGTCGTCCAGAGCCGGCGCATGGCCTGCTTCTTAAGCTTTCGGCCGATGGTGGCGTGTCTCTTGGCTTTGAAAACGGCGGTCTTGGCCCGCCGTATCTGCGTCCTGATCGTGATCCGGAAGCCCTTGGCGCGCTTTAATATCTTCTTTCTTTTCCGGCGGGCGACAAAACCTCTTTTGACCCTGACCATTAGTTGGCGCCTCCCGGCAGCATCACTCTAATTCTGGCTTCGTCGGAGGGGGAAACGACCGATTTGCGCTTCAGCCGCCGGCGCTGCGACGTCGACTTCCACTCGAGCAGGTGGCGCAGTTTGGCGTGCCGGCGCATGATCGTGCCCGATTTTTTGATGATAAATCTCTTGGCGGCGGCTTTTCTTGTTTTAATTTTCGGCATATTATTTTTTCGGTCCCAGCAACATATTCAGATTCCGGCCTTCCATCTTGGGCGGCGCCTCTATCTTAGCGGCTTCGCCAATCACTTCCAGGAAACGCGCCAGCAGCTTGTGACCGAGGTCCTTGTGGGCCATCTCGCGGCCCCGGAACATGATGTTGATCTTGACCTTGAACCCCTTGGCCAGCAGCTCTTTGGTCTTATCGACCCGGACATCAAAATCATGCTGGGCGATCTTTTGCGAGAGCTTGATCTCTTTGGTGATCCCGCCCTTCCCCGACTTGCGGCCTTCCTTTTCTTTCTTCTGCAGCTCGTAGCGCAGTTTGCCGTAATCGGCGATGCGCGCCACGGGCGGCTTGGAGGCCGGCGCGATCAGGACGAGATCCAGGCCGCGCTCCCTGGCGAGTCTTAGGGCTTCGGGGGTCGCCACGACGCCAAGCTGTTTGCTTTCTTCGTCGATAAGCCGGACTTCTTTCGCCCAGATCCGCTCGTTTATCGAATAGTCCCTAATACTTAGTGGCCCCCATTGGATATATTATAGCTCATTTGGGGCTTGAGGTCAAAAAGAAAATCGGAGAGTGGCTTGGCCCCCAAGTCGCCTTTGCTTCTCTCCCGGACGGCGACGGTGCCGGCGGTCGCCTCTTTTTCGCCCACGATCAACATGTATGGAACCTTTTGCATCTGGGCGTCGCGGATCTTGGCGCCGATCTTTTCGCCGCGGCGGTCGACCTCGACGCGCACTTCATTCTCTTTGAGCTCTTTGGCGATCTTTTCGGCGTAGTCGAGATATTTCTCCGAGATCGGCAGGACGATCACTTGTATTGGTGCCAGCCAGACCGGGAAAGCGCCGGCGTAGTGCTCGATCAGGGCGCCGATAAAGCGCTCGAGGCTCCCCAGGATAGCGCGGTGGACCATGACCGGGGTCTTTTCCTTACCGGTCTCATCGATATAAGTCAGGTCGAAGCGCTGGGGGAGGTTAAAGTCGACCTGGACGGTCGGCCCCTGCCATTCGCGGCCAATTGAGTCCTTGAGCTTGATGTCGATCTTGGGGCCGTAGAAAACCCCGGCGCCGGGATCGATCTCGAAAGGCAGGTTCCGGTCCATCAGCGATTTTTCGAGCACAGCGGTCGCCCGCTCCCAGTTTTCCGGCGTGCCGGCGAATTTCTCCGGCCGCGTCGAGAGGTTGACCTTAAATTCGAAGCCAAAGACCTTCATAACATAGGTGATGAAATCGATGATCTGAATGATCTCGTCTTCTAACTGGTCCTCGCGGCAGAAGATATGGGCATCGTCCTGCGTAAAGCCGCGTACGCGCAGCAGGCCGTGCAGGACGCCGGACTTTTCATAGCGGTAGACGGTCCCCAGCTCAAAGTAGCGGATCGGGAGGTCGCGGTAACTGCGGGTTTTGCGTTTAAAGATCAGGATGTGGCCGGGGCAGTTCATCGGTTTGACGACATACTCCTGCTCGTCGATCTTCATGAAGTACATGTTCTCGCGGTAGTAGTTGCTGTGGCCGGAGGTGTTCCAGAGATCGATCTTCCCGAGGTGGGGGATATAGACCGATTCGTAATCCCTCTTCTTGTTCTCTTTGCGTAAAAACTCTTCGATCAGGCCGCGGATGATCGCTCCTTTGGGGTGATAATAGACAAAGCCGGCGCCGGCTTCCTCATGGATGGAAAAAAGATCGAGGTCCTTGCCTAACTTGCGGTGGTCTCTTTTCTTGGCTTCCTCCAGGTTTTTGATGTATATGTCGAGCTCTTTCTGGGAAGCAAAGGCCGTGCCATAGATCCTCTGCATCATCGGGTTGGTCTCGATGCCGTGCCAGTAGGCGCCGGCGATGGAGAGGAGTTTGAAAGCCTTGATATGACCGGTGTGCTCGATGTGCGGCCCACGGCAGAGGTCGATAAAGTCGCCGCTCTTGTAG
>JAGVQF010000211.1 GCA_020051815.1 Candidatus Saganbacteria bacterium
CACCCCGATGTCGAAAAAGTGGTCAAGGCGACCGAGATCGCCAGGGCCAAGATGCCCGATCTGACGATCGATGGCGAGCTGCAGCTTGACGCGGCGCTCATAAATTCCGTCGGGCAGAGGAAGGCGCCGGGGAGCCCCGTCGCCGGCCGGGCTAATGTCCTGATCTTCCCTGACCTTGACGCCGGCAATATCGGCTATAAATTAGTGGAGCGGCTGGCGCACGCGCAGGCGATCGGGCCGATCCTGCAGGGTGTGGCCAAGCCAATTAACGATCTCTCGCGGGGCTGCAGTGTCGAGGATATCGTGAACGTGTCGGCAATTACCGCGGTGCAGAGCCAATAAAAATGTCTTCCCCTCTCCCTCTGGGAGAGGGAGGCCGGTTAAACGTTAGCGGGTGAGGGTCGCGAAAGTTTTCCCTTTTGAATCCTCGAATTCTTTCTGTTTTTCTTTCAACTTTTCCCACCAGGCTTTATTATTCTTATACCAGGCAATGGTCTCTTTTAATCCTGCCTCGAATTTAATTTTCGCCTGCCAGCCCAGCTTCTTAACTTTACCGCAATCGATCGAGTAGCGCCGGTCGTGGCCCGGGCGATCCTTGACGGGAGTGATAAAATCATCCGCCAGCTCCAGTTCTTTTAAGATGAATTTTGTGATCTCGATATTCTGCCGTTCATTGCCGCCGCCGATATTGTAAACCTCGCCGGTCTGGCCTTTTTGCAGGACCAGGTCGATCGCCTCGCAGTTGTCTTCGACGTGGAGCCAGTCGCGCACGTTCTTGCCGTCGCCGTAGAGCGGCAGTTTTTCATTCGATAGCGCGTTGGTGATGAATAAGGGGATGACCTTTTCCGGATACTGGTAAGGGCCATAGTTATTGGAAGAACGGGTGATGATGACCGGCAGGCCGTAAGTTTTGTGGTACGAGCGCACCAGGAGGTCGCCCCCGGCTTTTGAAGCGGCGTAGGGCGAATTGGGAGCCAGCGTCGACTCTTCGGTAAAGGAGCCTTTCTCAATACTGCCGTAGACCTCATCGGTCGAGATATGCAGATACCGGGCGATGCCCGCTTTTTTGACCGCCTCAAGCAGGATATATGTGCCGTAGACATCGGTATTGACGAACGAGCCGGCCGAGGCGATCGAGCGGTCGACATGGGTCTCGGCGGCAAAATTGACGATCATGCCATCACAGCCGAGCCGGGCCACCGCCTCCGCCACCGCCCTGGGATCGGCGATATCGCCTTTAACAAAAGAGTAGCGCGTGTCGTTGGCAATATCCCTTAAATTCTCAAGGTTGCCGGCGTAGGTCAGCTTGTCAAAATTGATAACCTCCCAATCAGGGTGATGATTGAGAATGTAGCGGATAAAATTACTGCCGATAAAGCCGGCCCCGCCGGTCACCAGAAGCTTCATAGCTCGATCTTCCCTTCAACAAAAAGCGAAGCGCGCTCGAGCGACTCAAAAGTGCCGGCATCGCTCCACCAGCCGCTCAAGATGTCATAGGTCATTTCACCCTTCTTTAAATAGGCCTGGTTGACATCGGTGATCTCCAGCTCGCCGCGGCCGGAGGGCTTTAGCTCTTCCACGATCCTAAAGACCTCGCTGTCATAAAAATAAATGCCGACGACCGCGAAATTGCTCTTGGGTTTTTTGGGCTTTTCCTCGATCGAGAGGACCTTGCCCTGCTTCATTTCCACGACGCCAAACCGGTGCGGGTCGGCCACTTCTTTGATCAGGACCTTGGCCCCTTTTTTCTGGCCAAGATAGTTCTCGACCATGGGGGCGAGCGAATCTTCAAAAATATTGTCGCCCAGGATAACGCAGATCCGGTCGTCGCCGGCAAAGTTCCGCGCCAGGCCGAGCGCCTGCGCGATGCCGCCGGCCTTGTCCTGGACCTTATAGGTGAATCGGCACCCGAATTCGCGCCCGCTGCCCAGGAGGTTGACAATATCGCCCATGTGATCGACGCCGGTGACGATTAATATTTCCTCGATCCCGGCTTGGACCAGCTTTTCGATCGGGTGATAGATCATCGGTTTGCGGCCGACCGGCAGGAGGTGCTTATTCGTCACCTTGGTCAGGGGATAGAGGCGCGAACCGGTGCCGCCGGCGAGTATGATGCCTTTGATCCTGTTCCTCATGCCTACTCCTTCGCCTTTCCCAATGTCTTCTTTTGCAGGGCGATCAGGCGCTTGATCCCCTTCTCGCCCAAATCGATCATCGTATCGAGAGCTTTCTTGCTGAAAGGTTTGGCTTCGGCCGTCCCCTGGATCTCGACCAGCTCGCCCGACTCGGTCATGACCAGGTTCATATCGACCTCGGCGTTTGAATCTTCTTCATACGGCAGATCGACGACCGGCACGCCGTCGACCACGCCGACACTGACGGCGGCCAGGAATTCCTTGATCGGGTTTTCGTCGATCTTGCGATCTTTCAAAAGTAAACTGACGGCATCGTGGAGCGCCACGAAACAACCGGTGATCGAAGCGGTGCGCGTGCCACCGTCGGCCTGGATGACATCGGCATCGATCATGATCGTGCGCTCGCCCAGTTTCTTATCATCGACCACGGCCCGCAAGGCGCGCCCGATCAGGCGCTGTATCTCCTGCGTGCGGCCGCGCGGCTTGCCGGCCCCCTGCTCCCTCTGCG
>JAGVQF010000130.1 GCA_020051815.1 Candidatus Saganbacteria bacterium
ATAAATTCTTTTAACTCGAAACCCGCGTGATCAGACCCGATCGCGATCTTCACTTGATCGCCTCCTTCATCTCGGAAACCGCTCGCTTGAGCCCGACAAAAACCGCCCGGGCAATGATCGAAAAGCCGATATTGAGCTCTTCCATCCCCGGAATATCGGCAACTTTTTTGGCGTTATCGTAATCAAGGCCGTGGCCGGCGTTGACCCGCAGGCCGATCAGCCTGGCCTGCTGGGCGGCAATACCGATTTTTTCCAGTTCGAGCAACGACAAAGAGCGGGCGTAGCGGCCGGTATGCAGTTCGATAAAATCGGCCTGCAGGGCGGCCGCCTCCGTCACCTGTTTCTGTACGGGATCGATAAATAAACTTACCACGATACCCGCATCCTTTAATTTTTGAATAGCGTTCCTTACTTTTGACTTTTGAATTTTGAATTTAGAATTTAGATCAAGCCCGCCTTCGGTCGTCAGCTCAAGCCGCTTTTCCGGCACGATCGTCACCATGTCCGGCTTGAGACGGCGTGCAATCTTGACCATTTCGGCGGTCGCGGCCATCTCGAGATCAAGGCGCGCGCCAAGCTCGCGCAGACGTTTAACATCCCTATCCTGGATGTGGCGGCGGTCTTCGCGCAGGTGGCAAACTATGCCATCGGCCCCGCCGGCTAACGCTTCGCGCGCGGCCTCGATCGGATCGGGCAAGCCCTCCTGCCGGCACTGGCGCAAAGTCGCGATGTGGTCGATGTTGACGCCGAGTTTCATGCTATATCTCCTTATGGATCAGGCAGACCGCGTAGGCCTTGATCCCCTTTTTATCGCCCGTAAAACCGAGGCCCTCTTCGGTCTTGCCTTTGACATTGACCAGCTCAACCGGCACGGCCAGCGTCGACGCGACCAGCCGGCGGATATCAGCGATATAAGGCGCGATCTTTGGCAATTCGGCCACCACGGTCGAATCGATGTTATTGATCGAATAGCCGCGGTTGCGCATCAATTCGTTGACAAACTCAAGCAATTTGAGGCTGGAGATACCTTTGTAATTGACGTCGCCCGGCGGAAAATGCGCTCCGATGTCCCCTTCACCCAGCGCCCCGATCAGGGCGTCAATGATCGCGTGGAGCAGGACATCGCCGTCCGACCAGCCAAGCAAACCTTTCTCATGCGGGATCTCCACCCCGCCGATGATCAATTTACGGCCTTTAACCAACTTGTGGACGTCATAACCGATACCGATCCTCATGTTCTAATATCCTTTAAAAAAGTATAACACGGACGAAACATATTCCCAAACGACTAATCCGGTATCTTCGTGACGGGACCACCAGCGGTTTGGGTTAAAATCTTTTTCTTCGGCCGGATGGACTGCGACGCTGATCCCGGCGCGGCCAAAGACCTTTTTAAAGACACGGGCGGCCCGGCCTGTATGGTAAGGCGAAGTGACCAAAATAACAGACTGAAAATTATGGGCTTGGACGATCGGCAAAGAAAACTTCGCGTCTTCGATCGTTGACATCGATCTGTCCTGGAGCAGAACGGCCGAGGCAGTCACCCCCTCCACCACCGCCTGCTTTTTCATCCACTCGGCATAAGTCAGCCGCCAGGCCAATTGCCCGCCCGACATTAAAAGATATTGCGCATAGCCTTGCTTATATAAGTTGACTCCGGCCGTCACCCGTTCACCGTTGGTATCGCCGGCCAGGACAATGATCGCGTCTGCCCGGCCAATCTTGTCTGAAACGACTAAACGCTTAGCCAGACTGGTCAAAATAAAAGGGTATGAAAAATATAGGATCGCAAAGAAAAGAGCAATAATAATGAGCCAGGCCCGAAGTTTTTTCATCACCGTGGCAGGCGCAGCAGCGAGCGCAAAAGGAACCTCGGGTTCTTGAGCAGTCCCATGAGCAGGGTCCCGATGGTCGGGTAAGTCCGGGGATTAGAGGCCAGGCTCCAGATGATCGAGGAATGGTTCTCAAAATCGCCGATCCGCTCGACCAGTTTGGCGTTATCCTTGATATAGCCGAACAGCTTTTTCAGTACGTCATCGCCCATATTTTCCATGATATAGCGCAGCAGCAGGCAGATCTTGATCTCCTGCTCGAATTCGTCGGTCCATTTGCGCGGATAGAGCGAGAGGTCGCCTTCTTTGATGGCGTCGGCCAGGAACTCGGCCGAGCGCATGCCGTAATAGATGCCGCCCGAGGTGATCGGCTTGACCTGGCAGGCCGCGTCGCCGACCAGCGCCGCGTTCTCCCTGACCAGCTCGCAGTTGCCGATGGGAATGGCGCCGGCGTTCTTCTCGATGATCTCGCCGCTCAACTTGTTCTTTTCCATAAAACTGTTGAGCTCCTGATAAGGATTATTGGAAATGGTCCCCAGCCGCACGATACCGTTGCCTTCGGGGATCAGCCAGGTGAAAAGTGAGAACGGCTTGACATAACTGACGACGACGCGGTCCAGCCGCTCGGCCGCCATTTTGACGCGATACTGGTAGCCGCGGTAGAGCTTCATATCGGAGGCAAAGCCGAGCGAGCGCCTGACCTTGGAATTGGGGCCGTCAGCGCCAATGACCATGTCGGCGAAATATTCGCCGTGATTGGTCTTTAGGATATAGCCGTCCTTGATCCGGTGGAGCTCCTGCAGCTCTGTGCCCAATTCGATGTCGAGCTTCTGGCTTAACTCCTTGTCGAATTTCTCGCGGTCGATGATATACGCGACACCTGGGCGTTGCAGGTCAAAAGCGGTGCCATTGTAGGCAATATGCGCGCCGTCGATCGTATTGATCACGGAGCCTCGGGAGACCGGCAGGCGCATATCTTCGAAAACGGCGCGGCCGACGATGCCGGCGCAGGAAACGGGCTTGCCGACCTCCGCGTGGTCTTCGAGCAAAAGAGGATTAAAGCCGTTATGCTTGAGGAGCTGGCCGAGATAACAGCCGATCGGGCCGGCCCCAACAATGATGATCTTGCCTGGTTTTTTCATAACTTTCACTTTAGCCCTCACCCGCTAACGCTCAACCTTCCCCCCTCTCCCAAAGGGAGAGGGAAAAAACATGTATTTACCTTCTCCCTCTGGGAGAAGGGGGCCGGTTTGTTGCTGGCGGATGAGGGCTGACAGAGTTAATTATATCGTATTTACGGCTGACAGTAAAGAATGGTAAAATCCCCTTGTGCGCAGGCAAATCATAACACTGATCTTCTTGACCATCGCAGCCCATGTCTGGGCCGCGCCAAATACGGCCTGGCCGGGCACCGGCGAAGTTTATTATTCGGCTGAAGCCGAAGTAATGTGCGCCGTCTGGAAAGAAAATGTTGCCGTCGAACTTGGCCGTCAAGAAAAGGCGATCGCCTTTTCCGTTTCCCAGGACCGCGGCCGGACGTGGGCCAAACCGGATCTCATCATCATTTCAGGCGAGAGTCCAACCAGCCTGGAGGCGGTGATCGATCATTTTAAGTCGCCTACACTCATTTTCATTTCAGAAAACAAGGACTTGAAGCGGCAACGGCTCTATTTTACATCTTTAGCTTCGGTTGAACCGCGAGTTATCTTTGAAAGCCAGGATGCGATCAGTGCCCCGCGCCTGACATCTTATCCGGAACTGATGGTCGCCAGCTGGGAGACGAGATATCTGGAGCGCGCGACCGCCTATCTCGCGGTCTCACTCGACCAGGGCAGGCACTTTGGCGCGGCCAGGCCGTCCGCCACCGCCGGCCTTCCCTTGCCGCCCGCCGCCCCAACGCTGAACTGGCCAAGCGACGGCTCTGTCACCCGGCTTGTTTCGCCCGAGATCAGTTATAGGATTGATTCAGCCGATCCCATGATCGCCAGGGTCGATATTTCTTTTGACAAGGCATTCCGGCCCGACAAAACCTGGAGTTTTAATAATCTTACCCTGCCCGGCTCATCCGAATCGAGATTCCAATTACCGGTTGAATTGCCGGACGGCAAATATTATTTAAGGCTGGCCGCCTTTGACGGCCTGGCCGAGTCCGCCGCGCGCACCGTCTCTTTTACGGTTGACACGCGGCCGCCGGTCATCACGCTCTTGACGCCAACCGGCGAGGCCGATCAGGCCACGATCATAATTTCAGGCGAAGTGGATGAGCCCTCCGCTCTGACTCTGAACGGCCAGCCCCTGATTACGGAAGCAAGGGGCCGGTTCAGCCGGGAGCTGCCTCTCCTGGCGGGAAATAATATCATCACCCTGATCGCGACCGACGCAGCCGGGAACACCGGCCGCGCGGCCGCGACAATTTTATTTGATTTAGCGGCGCCGCATCTCAAAATACTCAAACCAAAAGCAACCGATTGGTTCAAGCCCGGCTCAACGATCTTTGTCGAAGCCGATGTCAGCGACGCGCAAAACGATATTGAAGACGAAAGCGAAGGGATCGTCAGCCTGGAGGGAAAATCCTTAACCGACAGGCCGGCCTATGACGCGAGCGCCGCAAAACTTTCCGGCTTTATCACCCTGCCCTCGGATCTTCCGGACGGCAAATATCAAGCAAAGCTTAGCCTGCGGGACCTGGCCGGCAATCTCGCGGTCAAGCCATTCACGATCGCTGTCGACAATTCTCCCCCGCGGCTGACAATTTCGAGAGGCGAAATGGCCCGTTCAAGCTCGCCGACTTTATTGCCGATGCCAGTCGATGACGCGGGCAGCGGCCTTGATATTTCCGGCACGCTGATAAGCATTAACGGTGTCTCTCTAAATGTCCTGCTCTCTGGTGAAGCCCAAGAGCTTTTTGCCGCGGCAATAATGCCGCTGGCCGACGGCACATACGAAGTCAGCGTCCTGCCGCGCGATAAAGTCGGCAATACCGGCGCCCGATCAGTCTTCAATTTGGTTGTCGATACCAGACCGCCACAACCAGGCGCGCTCTCAAGCCAAGGACGCCTCTTCAGTATAATTTCCAGCTTCTCCGCCGGCCCCAATCCGTTTTCCCCGAGAAACGACGGGAATATGTATTTTATTTATAATTTCTCATCAGCCGCAGACCGGCTGAAAATATATATATTCGATCTGGCCGGGACCCTGGTCTGGCAGAAAGAATTGACTAATGTCACGGCCGATTCCCTGGCCTGGAATGGCGTTGATCACTTCGGCCGGACCGCGGCTAACGGAGTTTATTCTTATCTTATGGCGGCGACCGCCGGAGGGCAGATGGAGATCCGGCGGGGCAAGCTCATTATCCTTCAGTAAGCGCCGCTGCCGGTCA
>JAGVQF010000184.1 GCA_020051815.1 Candidatus Saganbacteria bacterium
AAACTGCTGGTCGGCAAGTCCGCCAATATCACCGTGGTTGGTGACGACGACCAATCGATCTACAAGTTCCGCGGCGCGGCGATCTCAAATATCCTCGGCTTTCAGAAGGTTTATCCAAAATGCAGGAAAGTCGTCCTGACAAAGAATTACCGCTCAACCCAGTTGATCCTTGATACCGCGCGCCGGTCGATCAGGCACAATGACCCGGAGCGCCTCGAGGTCAAAGCCGGGATCGATAAAAAGCTTATTGCCGCGGCCGGCTACAGCGGCCGCAAAGTCGAACACCGGCATTTTGACCGGGTCAGCTCGGAGGCCGACTGGGTCGCCCGCACAATCAAAGAAAAATATGAAGCCAAAAAATTCCAGCTGAAAGATTTTGTTATCCTGGTCAGAGCCAATGCCGACGCGGAGCCGTTCCGCCAGTCGTTAAATATCATTGGTTTGCCTCATCAGTTTTCCGGCGGGGGCGGGCTCTACAGCTTCCCGGAAGTTAAGCTGGTCGTCTCTTTCCTGCGTGTGATCGGCGACCTGGCCGACTCGGCCTCTCTCTATTCGCTCGCTCTGTCGGATATCTACCAGCTTGATACGCTGGAGTTGCAAAAGATCAGCACTTTTGCCAAGCGTAGGAATTATACGCTGCACCATGTCTTTGCCCATTTAAGCGAGTCGCGAGTCGCGAGTCACGAGTTTCGGGTCCTGTCGGATATAAAAGAAGAAACAATGGCGGCTGTCCGGAAGATAATGGACGATATCCAATACTACCTGAATTTCGCGAAAGAGAGGACGACGGGTGAGGTGCTCTACCAGTTCCTGAAAAGATCGGGTTATCTGGCCAAATTGACCGCGGAGCAGAGCGAGAAAAATGACGACAAGATCAAGAACGTCGCCCGTTTCTTTGAGAAGGTCAGGGAATTTAAAGAAATAGCGGAGCACGACCGGGTGGCGGAATTTGTCAAATACATGAATATCCTGAAAGAGTCGGGTGATGACCCCGAGTCGTCCCAGCCGGAGACGGATGTCGATGCCGTCAGCATCATGACGATCCATAAGGCCAAGGGGCTGGAATTCGGCGTTGTCTTCATGGTTTCTCTGGTGGCGGAGAAATTCCCAGTCCGGGCGAGGAAACAGCCGATCGACCTGCCGGCCGGACTGATCAAGGAAGAGACGCCGGAGGGCGACTATCACTTGATGGAGGAGCGGCGGCTTTTCTATGTCGGGCTGACCCGGGCGAAAAAAGAACTTTATCTGACCTCGGCGGTCGATTATGGCGGCAAACGCGACCGCAAAGTTTCCCAGTTCGTGCTTGAGGCGCTTGATGTGCCGAAAGCCGATGTTTCTGTCCTCAAAAGACCGGCCTCGGCGCAGATCGAACTCTTTGCCCCGGCCGAGCCGGCCATCCCGCAGGAGCGCAAGAAGTCAGCCGATGAAATAATTTCTCTTTCTCCCTATTTGATAGACGATTATCTGACTTGCCCGCTAAAGTATAAATACGCACATATCTCGCGCGTGCCGCTTTTGCCTAACCAGCAAATAAACTATGGTTCAGCTCTGCATAAAGCCGTCCAGGCCTATTTTACGGCCAAAAAAGACGGCAAAAAGTTTACCGAGAAACAATTATTGGATACTTTTGCCAACAGCTGGTCGGCGGAGGGCTTCATTTCAAGGCAACACGAGGAGCAGAGGTTTGCGGCCGGCCGGGCGGCGCTCAAACGGTTTTATAAGTCAGAAAAAAAGCGAAAACGTGTCACGAGGTTTGTTGAAGAGGAATTTACTTTTACGGAAGACAAGATACAAGTAAAAGGTAGATGGGATCTAGTCGAGGAGTCGCGACTCGCGACTCGTGACCCGCGACTCTTTATTGTGGATTTCAAGTCGACGGAAGTGAAAGATCAGAAAAAAGCCGACGAGAGGGTGAAAGACAGCCGCCAGCTGGCGATCTACGCGCTGGCCTGGCAGAGGATGTTTGGCGCTCTGCCGGACGGGTTGGAACTCTATTTTCTCGAGACCGGGATCATCGGTTCGGCCGGCCCGGTCGAAAAAGACCTGTCTTCTGTCTGGCGGGATATTCAAAAAGTCGCCGGCGGCATTCGTGAGGGGAATTACAAAGCGACGCCAAATTATCGCGCCTGCGAGTATTGCCCGTATAACGACATCTGTCCGGAATCCGCTGTCTAAGACCCTCACCCGCTGGCCTTCAACCGTCCTCCCTCTCCCAGAGGGAGAGGGGAAATCAATTATTAATTGGCAGGAGAGGGGGCTCTTCTTTTTCGGTCAGCGAATCGAGCTTATCGTTGAATTTTAACATCCGCTTTTCCGCGTCGTCGTATTTGGTGACGGAATCTTTTAAATGCTTGCCCATGACGGTAAAATCGGTCATGACCCGCTCAAAATCGCCCTCCAGCCGCGCCAGGTTCTTTAAGATCTCCTGGGCCTGCTGTTCGACGCGCAGGCCCCGCAGGCCGAAAAGTATCGTCTGCAGGTAGCCGTAGAAAGAATTGGGCGAGACCGGGATGACCTTATTTTTGATCGCGTAACGGAAAACGCTGTCTTCTTCGCCCAGGTCTTCATCATTAATGATTATCTCGTAATAGACGTTCTCCGCCATGACATACATCAGCGCGAAATCGAATGTCCCCTCATCAGGCAGGATATATTTGCGTTTGATGTCGTCGATATGCTTTTTGACGTCACGCACGAATTGTTTTTTTGCAGCCAGCCGCGACGCGTCGTCTTTGGCTTCAATCACCCGTTTAAAATTCTCCAGCGGGAACTTGGAGTCGATCGGCACCATTGATTCTTTTAAGAAAATGACGGCGTCGACTTTCTCCCCGCTCTTAAAACGGTATTGTTCCTGATAGTTTGAGGGCGGCAGTACCTGTTTGAGCAGATCGCCCAGAAAAAGCTCGCCCAGGCCGCCGCGCAGCTTGGGCGCGCGCAATATTTCCTGCAGCGAGGAAATGTCTTTGCTGATCGCCTGGACCTGTTTGGTCGTCTCATGCACCTCGCCGAGTTTGCGGTGAACATCGCTGATAACCTTGGCCGCGTTGTCAAGGCGGGTATTGACACTCTTGTTCACATCCTGCAGGGTCTGCGTAAAATCGGTGTTGACTTTCTGCAGTATGGTTTGGTTGTCCGAGTAGAGGCGGGTGATCGAACCGCGGATCTCTTCCATCTGTTTTTGCAGGATTTCGCCCGACTTGTCCGATTGTGACGACTGGCCGAGACTATTAAGCTTTAAGACCAGAAAGCCGACGACAAGTAAAGTGAAGGCCGAAAGAACGATCGCTAAAATTTCCATAATGCTATAATTATACCACAAGAGAAAGGCATCGAGGCATCAAGGCATCAAGGCATTAAGGGAGGGTCGACCAATGGAAAACATTACTTTTGATGAGTTTAAGAAGCTCGACTTGCGAGTGGGGGAGATAAAAACGGCTGAAGAGATACCCGGGGCGGACAAACTTTATAAGTTAACGGTGGATCTGGGCGGCGAAACGCGTGAGCTGGTGGCCGGCATCAAACTGTTCTATGAAAAAGATACTCTGATCGGCCGGAAGATAGTTGTGTTGGCCAATCTGGAGCCCAGGACGATCCGCGGCGTCACATCGCACGGCATGCTGCTGGCCGCGGGAAACGAAGACAAGAGCGTTCTGGCGGTTTTGACACCCGAAAAAACAATTCAAAACGGAGCAAAAGTTTCTTGAAGCTGGGTTAAACGCCCTCACCCGCTGGCGCTTAACCGGCCTCCCTCTCCCAGTGGGAGAGGGGGTGAGAATGTTTTTTGTTGGCGGGGGTGAGGGCTGTGATTGCCCTCTTTGTTTCCTAATTTTCTAATTGACTTATTAGAGGCAACAGCATATAATTTCCTCACAATGACAGACCGCATTTTTGAGATCGGCGGAGCCGGCCTGGATTCGACTGACCAGCGGGTCAGAAAATTGATGGATAACCTGGTCAATTCCGAAGTG
>JAGVQF010000120.1 GCA_020051815.1 Candidatus Saganbacteria bacterium
CAGTACGAAAAGGCCTTCGAAGCCTTCGGCATCCCCGTCGCCCAGGTCCTCTTGACCCGGGACGTGATCGCCGACGGGGAAAGGTCGTTCAACGCCAAAAATTGCCTGCTCACCCTTTTAAAAGAATCGGTCGTGCCGATCATCAACGAGAACGATACCGTGGCAGTCGAGGAGATCAAGATCGGCGACAACGACAACCTGGCGGCGCTGACGGCCGAGCTGGTCGGCGCCGATGCTCTGGTCATCCTGACCGATGTCGATGGCTTTTATCTGAAGAACGAAGAAGGTATCCCTTACCTAGCCGACGAGGTCAACGAGATCACCCCGGAGGTTAAGGACGCCGCCGGCCATCCTTCGACCCAGCTGGGCACGGGCGGCATGGTCACCAAGATCCAGGCCGCGGAAGTCTGCCTCAAAGCCGGGATCGACCTAATAATCATAAACGGCAGAAAAACTGGCCTGATCGCCGCGGCGGCCGCCGGCGACCGCGTCGGCACGCGCTTTGTGGTATAATTGTTAATCATTAGTTTAAGAAAGGGGTCTTTTGTGAAAAAATTTGTAATTCCTTTATTGCTTATCGCTTTGTTTCTCACCGCCTGCGCTCCTTCTAAAAAAACTGGTGGGGAAAATGTCGTCGAGCTATGGGTCATGCCCAACTCGCTCAACCCGGTCGGCGACATCGAAACACTGCTTAAGCCGTTTGAAGAGAAGACCGGAATTAAAGTTAAAATTACTTCAGTCGACTGGGGTGCCGGCTGGAGCAAGATCACGACCGCCGCGACTTCGGGCGACGTGCCCGACCTGGCCCAGCTCGGCTCGACCTGGGTCTCGGCCATCGCCGCCATGGGCGCGCTGGAAGAGATATCCAAAGAAGCGATCGCCTCACTCGGCGGCGCTAAAACATTCGTGCCGGTGGCCTGGCAAACAACCGGGATCGAAGGTTCCGGGGTCGTCTCGGCCATCCCCTGGTTTGTCGACGCCCGGGCTCTCTATTTCCGGACCGACGCCTTTAGCAAAGCCGGCGTCACCGGCCAAGACCTGGCCTCCTGGGATTCTTTCAAGACAGCTCTCAAAAAAATCTACGACGCCGACATAGTCCTCGACGGCCAGCCGATGGCCCCGCTCGGCATTGCCGGCAAGAATGACTGGAACGTTATCCACTCGCTGGCTCCCTGGATCTGGATGGCCGGCGGCGATTTCCTTTCTCCCGACCGCAAGACCTGCGTTCTCGACAGCGATGCCGCCATCAAAGGCATCACCTTCTACATGAATCTCGTCAAAGAGGGCTATGTGCCGACAGAATATCTGGAGCTCAATACCGCGCAGGTCAGCGCCAACTTTAACAGCGGCGCCTGCGCCATGTATTTTGACGGCCCCTACGAGGCCAAAACCCTGACCCGCCCCGCCTCCGAAGGGGGCGCCGGCGGCTCGCCAGCCGCGAAAAACTTTTCCGTTGTCGGTTATCCCAAAGGGCCCACCGGCCGCTATACTTTTGTCGGCGGCTCCATGCTGGGTGTTTTTAAGCAGGGCAAAAACAAGAAGGCGGCGTTTGAAGTCATAAAATACCTGACCTCCAAAACGCCGCAGATCGAATACGCCAAAGTTTCCGGCTTCCTGCCGGCACGCCGCGAGGCCTTCAACGATCCGTACTTTGCCGCCGATCCCAACCGCAAGCTCTTCAAGGAAGCCGTTTTTTACGGGCGCACTTATCCCCCCATCCCCTCGTGGGGCCTGCTGGAGCCGATCCTGACCCGCCGGCTCGGCATCCTCTGGGATTACGTCTCCGCGGGCAAAGACTTCGATCCGGAGAAGATCAAAGAACAGTTGAAATTAGCCAAAAAAGAAGTCGAATCTATACTGAACCAAAAATAAATAAATTATGTGTGGAATTTTCGGCTATGTTGGCTCTAAAGAAGCCCTGCCCTTCATCATTGAAGGACTGAAAAAACTCGAATACCGCGGCTATGACTCGGCCGGCGTGGCGACGCTTGATAAGGGCAAGCTCTTTGTCAGCAAGTGCGTCGGCAAGATCGTCGAGCTCGAGGGGCTGCTCGATCAGCAGCCCCTGGCCGGCGAGATCGGCATCGGCCACACCCGCTGGGCGACCCACGGCCAGCCCTCCCACATTAATTCCCATCCTCACGAGGACTGCAAATCAGAGCTGGTCGTCGTCCACAACGGCATCATCGAAAACTACATGGAACTGCGCCGTGACTTGATCGCCCGCGGCCACAATTTTAGATCGTCAACCGACACCGAGGTCCTGGCCCATCTGATCGAAGACCAGCTCAAGGACGGCGATCTCTTCATGGCGGTCCGGAAATCTTTGCACAAGATCCGCGGGACTTACGCGCTGGCGGTCCTTTATCAGCGCGAACCGGGGAAGATCGTGGCCGCCCGCCACGGCAGTCCGCTGATCATCGGCCACGGCGAAAAAGAAAAATTTCTCGCCTCCGACGTCTCGGCCATGCTCAAATACACCAGCCGGGTGGTCCATCTCGATAACGGCGAGATCGCCGAGATCGACTCCCAAGAGATCCGCGTCGTCACGCTGGCCGGCAAGGCCGTCGCCAAAGAGACCACTTTCATCTCCTGGGACCCGGAATCGGCCGAAAAAGGCGGCTACTCCCATTTTATGCTCAAGGAGATCCACGAACAGCCCAACGCCATCCGCAAGACGATCGAAGGCCGGGTCACGGCCGACAGCCACAAGATCCATTTCGACGAGCTCAAGCTCTCCGATAAAGAGATCAAAAAGATCGACCGCGTGATCTTTACCGCCTGCGGCACTTCCTGGCACGCGGGTCTTGAGGGTGAATACCTGTTCGAGCAGATCGCTAAAATGCCCTGCGAAGTCGAATACGCGGCCGAATTCCGCTACCGCGATCCAATCCTTGATAAGAATACGCTGGTCATCGCCATTACCCAGTCGGGCGAGACCGCGGACACCCTGGCCGCCGTTTGGGAGGCCAAAGCGCGCGGGGCCAGGACGATCGCCATTTGCAACGTGGTCGGCTCGACCATCTCGCGCGAAGCCGACGGCGTCGTCTACACCAACGCCGGGCCGGAGATCGGGGTCGCCTCGACCAAGGCGTTTACCACCCAGCTGACGGTCATTTATCTGCTCTCCATTCTTTTCGCCAAGACGCGCGGGCAGATCACCGAAGCCGAAGCGACACAAATGATCCAGGCCCTGATCGAGATCCCGCAAAAGATCGAGCAGTGCCTGCAGTCGGAACCCTTGATCGAAGCGGTGGCCGATAAGCTGCGCCACGCGACTAACGCTCTCTATTTGGGCCGCGGCAAGGGTTTCCCGATCGCGCTCGAGGGCGCGCTGAAATTGAAAGAGGTCTCCTATATCCATGCCGAGGGTTATCCGGCGGCCGAGATGAAACACGGGCCGATCGCCCTGATCGACGAGAATATGCCGGTGGTCGTTCTCGCCCTGGCCGGACGCCGCTACGAAAAGATCCTGGGCAATATCGAAGAGGTCAAGGCGCGCGGCGGGCAGGTCATCGCCATCGCCGCCGAGGGCGACAATTATATCCGGGAAAAAGCCGACGAAGTGATCTTTATCCCCAACACCACCGGCCCGCTCTCGCCCATAATCGCGGTCGTGCCGCTCCAGCTCCTGGCCTATTATATTGCGGTCAAGCGCGGCTGTCACATCGACCAACCGAGAAATTTAGCCAAGAGCGTTACCGTAGAATAGCTTCCTGCGCTCGGCTATCCGCTTTCTGCTTTCGGCTTTCTCCATGCTATAATAACCATCGTGAATAAACCCAAGTATTATATTAACGACCGCAACGAATTCGTCATCGAAAATTACAACTCCGCGCCGACTTTCTCGAGTTTTTTCCCCGGCATCGCCGGGCTCTTCGGCTGCCCGATGTGGGCCTTCTACACCAACCGCGGCCAG
>JAGVQF010000124.1 GCA_020051815.1 Candidatus Saganbacteria bacterium
ACATGCAAGATTTGAACAAATGCAACTATTTAGACCGTGAGGGGCGGGGCACTACAGACCAAGATACCCCACCGCTTGCGGTGGGGAGTTAGGTCATTAGGCGAAAATCCTATGACCTTTTACGTCAGCAAGAAATTGAATCGAAATTTA
Source organism: Candidatus Saganbacteria bacterium (assembly GCA_020051815.1). GTDB lineage: Bacteria > Margulisbacteria > WOR-1 > O2-12-FULL-45-9 > XYB2-FULL-48-7 > 2-01-FULL-53-15. The sequence continues at coordinate 151 of JAGVQF010000124.1, forward strand.
ACACGGTCATAAGATTTAGAAATGAAGAACTTGCTGATGGTTGTGTCATTTTGATAAAACGAATAAAAGAAGCGATCAGGCCTTTCTCTGATGCTTAGTGAAGAACCCTCTCCCTTTGGGAGAGGGTGGGAGTCTTTAGCGCCAGCGGGTGAGGGCGGTTATTCTCACGCTGCCGTGATCTCGTATTTCTTCTCCAGCTTGAGCGGCTGATATGAGAGTTTCATCTTCCTCAACCCCGGGATGCCTAAGTCCTGCTCGAGATCGGCGTATTTGAAATCATTATAAGTCTTGTTAAAGGCCTCCCAGAAAAGCGTCTGCGAGACGCCTTGCAGCGAGGGATCGCCGTAGGCGAAATGCACAGAGACCAGATCTGCGCGGATCGCGCTCCCCATCGTAAACCCGCTCAATTTTCCTCCGACAACCAGCGCCCCGCCGAAAAGACCTAATTCCTTATAGTATTTAAAAGCCGTTTCCAGCCCGCCTCTTTGCGCGGTGTGGGCCAGCTTGGGGAAGTATCTTGATTCTTCGCGGATGACGAACCATTTTTCAAAGAGCTCCAGCGCTTCTTTTTTAAGCGCGTTACCGAGCGGCAGGTATTCGTAATCGGGGTGCCGCTCCCTGAATTTCTTGACATGGTTGCGTTTGCCATCAAATTGCCGGCCTTTGAGCTCGGCCATGGCTTTTGTTCCGTAAATATAATCAAAGTGGTCGCGCAGGGGGTTGATCTTAAAAACTTTCTCCGGCAGGAGAGCGACGAATACTTCCGAGGCGCGGGAGATCCGGCCGGTGTGACCAAGGCAAATATCTACGGTTTCTTTGAGCTTCCGCGCGCCGAAGGGTTCAAGAAAGTATGGTTTCTCATTGGGCGGGTTGATCGTGACGCAGACATTATCATTAATTATCGTCGCCTGCGGCCGGTCAAAATCCTGCCAGATAAAGAGATTGCCCACGCCAAGCTCGCAGATGTCCCGCGGCGTCGCGGCCAGATGCTCCGCGATCTCGGCGCGCTGGCCGATCTCCAGCGGCTTAAAATTTGGGAACTGGGGGATCATGGTTTTTTCACCATACACACGCATTTTTCCGGCTGGCATTCGCTGCAATTAAATATTTCTCTGACGGGCAGAATTGATGGCCGTGTGACCGCTTTAAAGCCCAGCCGGCTGAAAAACCCGGGGATGATCGTGTAGAGATAAACGTCCTTTTTTAGGCCCTTTAAAAGTTCTTTGAGAAATTCCGAAGCGAAGCCCTGACGCTGATGCTGCGCATCGGTCCCGACGGAGCTCAAAAAATAAATATCGGCTGATTCTTTCAGGTCGGCGATCCCGACAACCTTGCCGTTTTCCTCCGCCACCCAGAAATTGTCAAACGTTTGGCCGGGGTAGGCGAGATCGAGCTGTTCGATCAGGCCCCGGATCGCGGCCACGTCTTTTTTTTCGGCTTTGCGGATCTTTAACATCAGCCGACCAGCCCCTTAAGCTCCATCAGGTCGTTGACCAGGTAATCGGGCTCGAATTTCTTGAGGGTGGCCGCGTCGTTAAAACCGTAGGTGACGGCGCAGGTCAATATCTTCGCGTTCTTGCCGGTCTCGATATCGATCGTCATGTCGCCGACAAGGATGGCGTGGTCCGGCTTAACGTGATATTTTTCGAGCGTCTGGTTGATGACGCAGGGATCCGGCTTGAGGCAGGCGGAAGTATCGCCGCCCAGCACTTCTTTAAAATATTGATCGATGCTCTGGTCCTTCAGGATCGCGTGGATAAACTCATCGCGCTTGTTGGAGATGATTATTTTGACCTTGTTCTTGAAATGTTCAAGCGTTTCTTTGACATGCGGATAGAGCAGGACGTCTTTTATGTTCTGGAAATTGTATTTGTAATAGACCGCCTGCGCCTGTTTTACTTTATCTTCGTCTTTTGAGCCGATCGAGCCCGCGACAAGCGGGATCTCGCCGAAGCCGATGTGGCGGCCGATCTCTTCTTCGGTTTTCTTTGGATAGCCGAGCTCGCCCAGCATCTCCTGGATCGACTTGATCGCGGCGGGGAGGGAATCGGCGAGGGTGCCGTCAAAATCGAACATGATCAGGTCAACTGCTCTGGTCATAATTCCTATTTTCGCATATCCTGACGGGTAGGGCAACGGGCGTGAACCGCCGCCCTCACCCGCTGACTCTTAACCTTCTCACCCTCTCCCAGAGGGAGAGGGTTCTTCCCTTAGGCTGCCATGCGTATCACCTTCTCCCTCTGGGAGAAGGGAGCCGGTTTGCGCCAGCGGATGAGGGCTGATATAATCTCACTCAAATGGCCGCGATCGCAGTTGTCATCCCTGCTTACAATGAAGGAGAAAACCTCACGAGCCTGATCGCGGAGCTCAACGTGCTCAAGAAGAGCTCTGGCCTTGATCTTGATCCTGTCGTCGTCAATGACTGCTCAACAGATAACACGCTGGCGATCGCCTCAAAGCTCGATTGCCTCGTCCTCAATCTGCCGATCAACCTGGGCATTGGCGGCGCCGTGCAGACTGGCGTCAGGTACGCTTTTGAACACGGTTATGATCTGGCGATCCAGGTGGACGGCGACGGCCAGCACCCGCCGGCCGAGATCCCCAAACTGGTGAAAGCCATAACAGAGAGCGGCAGTGACGTTGTGATCGGGTCGAGATTCATCGATAACTTAGGTTTCCGGTCCACTTTTTTGCGGCGGATCGTGATAAGATATTTCCGCTGCCTGATCAAATTATTTTCCGGCCAGGATATCACCGACTGTACCTCCGGTTTCCGAGCTTTGGACCGGAAGGCCATGGCGCTTGTCAGCGACTATTACCCCGACGAATACCCAGAGCCCGAATCGATCCTCTACTTTGCCGTCAATGTTCTGAAGATAGGGGAAATACCGGTCGTCATGAGGGCCAGGTCCGGCGGGCGATCGTCCATCCGTAATTTCGCTTCCCTCTATTATGTCCTCAAGGGCACCCTTGCAATTTTCTTCACGTTTGTTAAGCTTAGATCATGGAAAATATCGTACCGGCCAAAGCCCAGCTGATCAGTATTTTCGCCAGTTTCTGCTTCCTGGCCTATATCACTTTTTTAATCGTCAGGGGGCGCCTGCGGGCGGAATACTCGACCATCTGGATAGTCTCTTCGCTCATCTTGATCATTTTTTCGTTCTGGCGGTCGGGCCTCGAGCTACTGGCCAACTGGCTGGGGGTCTATGCCGGAATCAACTTGGCTTTTGCCGGGGCGATTTTCGCGATCCTCATCTACCTCCTTCATCTTTCGATCGTCGCCTCCAGATTGTCGGAGCAGAACAAAGCTCTGGCCCAGCAGATCGCCCTGCCGAACAAAAAATTCAAAACTAAAAAGCTTGGCTAAAGTATTTTTTATTTCGCCTCCTTATGTCGGCCTCTATGGCAAGCTAAGCCGGGCGGCGGGCCGTTATTTCCCTTTAGGGCTCGGCTATTTGGCGGCTTATCTGCGCCATTACGGCCGGCATCAAGTCTTGCTTTTTGAGCCCGAAGCGCAAAATCTAAGTTACGCCGGCCTGGCCAAAATATTAAAGGCCGAGGCGCCCGACGTTGTCGGCCTGACCTGTTCCACACCGAATTTTTATAACGCGCTTAAACTGGCCCGGATCATCAGGGTAAATTGCCGGGCCAAAATTGTTCTCGGCGGCGTCCACGCCTCGGCCATCCCCGAATTTATTATTGATGCTTATTCGGACCTGATCGATTTTGTTATCGTAGGCGAAGGCGAGCAGACGATGCTCGATCTGGTCGGCGCGCTGGAAAAGGGGACGGGGGGTGAGGGGATAAGGGGAGTGGTATATAAAAACGGCGGGAAGACGATCCGCAACGAGATCCGGCCGTATATTGAAGACCTTGATGCGATCCCAAATCCGGCCAGAGACCTGATGCCGCAAAATCTTTTCTGGCCCAACCTGCATAATGCCCGCTACAAAAATTGCCTGACGATCATGACCAGCCGAGGCTGTCCTTATAACTGCAGTTTTTGTGCCGCCCGGATCGTTTCGGGCCGCCGGTACCGGGCCCACTCCGCCGGATATGTGCTGGCGGAAATGCAAATGCTCAAAAAAACTTATGGCGCCCGCCAGCTCCTCATAACCGATGATACTTTTACGATCGACCGCGCGCGGTTAGAAAAAATCTGCCGGGGGATGATCGAGCGCAAGCTCAACCTCGCCTGGTTATGTTTTTCCCAGGTCAATACCGTGGATAAAGAGAGTCTGGCGCTGATGAAAAAAGCGGGCTGTTACAGCATCGGCTTTGGCCTCGAATCTTGCGACCGGGAAATATTAAAACGGATGGGCAAGCCGATCGATCCGCAGATCGCGTTAAAGACCGTGCATGACGCTAACGCGCTTGGCCTGAAAACCCAGGCCTTCTATATTCTCGGTTCGCCCGGTGAAACAAGAGAGCAGATGAGGGCCACGATCGAGTTCGCCAACAAGGTCAACGCCACCCTGTCGTTCTTCAATATGCTCGTTCCTTTCCCCGGCACCAAGGATTTTGACTATTTCTTTGCCGGCGTGCCATTAAAAGAGATCGAATGGGAAAACTTTGTCGCCGTGGGAGAAAAGTGCGTCCTCAAGAACTCCCTGGTCCCGGCGCGGGAGATCGAGCAGATGATCGCCCGGGCCAACGCCAATTATTATCTTAACCCGAAAAGGATGTTCGCTCTTTTGCGCCAGATCAGGACGCCCTACGAGCTTTCAAATTATTTCAAGGCCGGGCTGGCTTTGCTGGAACAATTTTTTTCTGTTGTTCGGCCCAGGCGAGGTTATTCCGCGCCAGCTGATAGCCGGGATCGATCTTGAGGGCCGACGCCAGCGCCGTGATGGCCTCGTCCCATCTTTTCATTTCGTTATAAGCGGCGCCGATGTTATTGTAGGCCTCGACAGAATCCGGCT
>JAGVQF010000029.1 GCA_020051815.1 Candidatus Saganbacteria bacterium
CTCTTCCGATCTCTGATGTTTTGATCCGCTGATGCCTTGATAAACTCTTGGCCAGGATCGGAGATGCCCGGCGTCCCGGCATCGGAAACCAGCGCGATATTTTTACCGGCTTGGAGCTGGCCGACCAGCTCCCCCGTTTTCGACCTGATATTGAACTTATGATAAGAGGTTAGCGGGGTATTGATCTCGTATCTGGCCAGCAAAATTTTGGTGTGGCGCGTGTCTTCGGAGGCGATCAGGTCAACTTCGCGGAGAACACGGACGGCGCGAAAAGTGATATCCTCGAGATTGCCGATCGGCGTGGCGACGACAAATAACGTCCCGGACATTTAAAGATTTTGAGCTGGAGCGGTTTCAGACTCGACTACGACCCGGCCTTGATAGGAGGAGCCCTCCTCGATCACTATCTTGCCGCCCTTAAGATCCCCTTGGACCCGGCCGGATTTTCCGATCTCAAGCCCCTCTTTGGCGGTAATGTTGCCGTTGACGTGGCCGGAAATGACCACGCTGCCGCCATAAACCTCGCCTGTCACTTTGCCGCCCGGGGAGATGATAACTTCACGATCGGCTCTGATCACCCCTTCAAACTCGCCGTTGACGTTGATCGAGCCCGAGGTCGTAAATTCGCCCTTAAACTTCGAATTCTCGCCGATGACCGAGCCGACCACCCCTTCGAGCATGGTGGAGATCCGTTTACCGCCCAAATTATCAAGTATGCCCATTTTTTATCTCCAAAACCGGCTGGCGCTTAAAATATTCATGTCGAGAAAAGCGATCGGGTTGATCGGGCGGTCGTAGCGGCGCACTTCATAATGCACGTGCGGGCCGGTCGACCAGCCGGTCGTTCCGACATAGCAGATAACCTGCCCTTTCCTGACCCGCTGGCCGACCTTGACCGCGTAGCCGGAATTGTGGGCGTAGAGAGTAGCCACACCGTAACCATGGTTGACCTCGACAGTTTTTCCATAGCCATTGCGCCACCCGATGAAAGAAACGACGCCCGCCGCGGTTGACCGCACCGGCGCGCCGCGATAGGACTGGATATCGATGCCGGTGTGGACTCCCCGCCAGGGATACGAGCGATAACCAAAATAGGAGACCAGTCGGCCGTAAAAAGGCCAGGTTGACGGGGTCGACGCGAAACGCGAACGCACCTCGGCAACCCATTGCTTTAGTTCCTCCAGGCTCTGCTTTCTTTCGGCCAGTTTGTCATGGGCCTCTTCAAAGACGGTTGAAACCTTGCCGGCTTTGACTTCGGCGCTGATCCGGTCGGTGGATAATTTAACTTTACTCTGCCAGCCCTTGAGCCCCAGGAGTTTTCTCAATTCATTGTCTTTCTGGACAAGCTCTTCGATCGCCCGGCCAACTTTGACGGTCTTGTCCGAGAATGAGTTGATAACGACCTCCTGCTGCTGGCTCCGGGAAAGGGTATCGGAGTAATTGACCAGTTTCCGGGAAAGCAGGGTTGAATAGACAAAAGAAGACCCGACCAGAATGACGGAAAAAAGCGCCAGCCCGGCGGCCGCATAAAGCCAGCTAACCGGGAGTTTGAGATTGACCGGCCGCCCCTGCGCGTCGTGGGGAACGATCATAAAAGTATAATATTTTGTCTTTTTTGGCTTATTATCCATAAATTAAGTATAAACCTGGTTAAGCCGCAAAGTCAAGCTACTGGCCCGGCATGTTCTCCATCATCTTACGGTAGTCCACCGGCATCTTGGGCATCTGGCCGGACGGCCGCCCCATCTTACCCATCCCTTTTGACATCCCCATCCCCGGATCCATGCGGCTGTAACCGGCGGGGACCTCAAATAATGAGGCTGGCTGGCCGGCTCGTCTTATGTTCTTCATTTCGGTGCTCCAGGCGCCATCCACGGCCGCCGACTTGACGGGGACTTTGTCATCCGAGAGCCACTGGAAGATTGTTGCCTGTTTGCCGGTTGATTTGTTTAGATGAGTAACTTCATATTTGTCGCAGGCGATCCCGTTCACGGTTTCCCGCCCGATCTTCTTCCTGGACGTCTCCCCGGCCACCTTTTCGGTCATCCCGCGGGTCTCCTGTTCCTTGAGAGGCATCTCCATATACATCTTCTGATCAGGCATGATAACCCAGATGACCTTTTTATCGAGCCGAACGATGGAGATCGACTTCATCCCCCTATTTTCAGCTTCGGTCCTTATCTTGTCCTTAGAAAAATACATCTTAGACTGGAAGGTTTCGCCTTTCGCCCTCGTCACCACATCAGCCGAGAAGTCGGCGGCCAGTGCCGCGCCGGAGAAAGCAAAAACAGAAAGCAGAAGGATCGACAAGCCGAACGTTTTATTAAACATCTCAATCACTCCTTTTAAAAATCGGGGCGAGAGGATTTGAACCTCCGACCTCACGGTCCCGAACCGTGCGCTCTACCAAGCTAAGCTACGCCCCGTGGTCAGAATATCCGGTATCAGGTTATCAGAATATCAGGATTTCTTCAAGTGTTTGGAGATAGATTCTTGAATTGTCGGCTCTTTCCCCTCAAGAAATAATTGCAGATTGGCCCGATGAGCGTAGATCGCCAGCAGGGCGTTTGGCACTCCA
>JAGVQF010000113.1 GCA_020051815.1 Candidatus Saganbacteria bacterium
CCATGTTAAAAAGATTGATAAATTATGGCTTTGTTGAGAAAAAAAACAGAATGTATTATATTACCGACCCATTACTGGAAGTCGCTTATTAAATCCGGCGAATTACTTGAAAAACTTTCTTGCATTCGGCAAATATGGTAAAATTGTTAAAAATAAACAATGGGTGTGAAAAAATATGTCAAGGGCTGTAAATGAACAATGAACCTGAATTGATCGGCTGGGACGATGGCAAAATCTATTTTTATGATTTTGAAGGCAAGGAACATTGCATAAATGATGAGAAAAAATTATTCAATGATCTAATAAAAAAATGCGATGATTATTATAAAATTTTCTTTGAGAAGAAAGTTGAGTAGAAAAAATATGGCAAAGTACGGACATTTTGATCAGGAAAATAAAGAATTCGTTATAACTCGACCCGACACCCCCCTGCCGTGGATCAATTACCTGGGAGCGGAGGAATACTGCGCGCTGATGTCGAATACGGCGGGCGGCTACAGCTTCTACCGCGACCCCAAGGAGCGCCGCCTCACCCGCTACCGCTACAACAACGTGCCGATGGACCGCGGCGGTCGCTACATCTACATCCGTGACAATAAGAGCGGCGACTACTGGTCGCCTTCCTGGCAGCCGGTCATGAAGCTCGACAAATACGAGTGCCGGCACGGCCTGGGCTACACGGTGATCTCCTCGGAATACGCCGGGATCAAAACCAAAACCACCTATCTCGTGCCCCTTGGCGAGAATTTAGAAATTTGGATGTTAGAAATTTCGACTCGCGACCCGCGACCCGCGACTCGCGACCTCTCGATCTTCCCCTTCGTCGAGTTCTGTCTCTGGGACGCGCTAAACGACATGACCGATTATCAATACAACCTCAATATCGGCCAGACAGAATATAACGACGACATCATCTATCACGTCTCCCGCTACCGCGTTAATCACGACGTGGTCGGCTTCTTGGCCTGCGCCAACGCCACCCCCAAGGGCTACGACACCCAACGCCGCGATTTTATGGGCACCTACGGCGACTTTTCCAATCCACGCGCAGTTGTCGAAGACAAGATGAACAATTCGATCGCCTGCGGCTGGTCGCCCGTCGGCGCCCTCCAGCTCGCCTGCAAGCTTAAGGCCGGCGAGACCAAGACCTTCATCTTTGTCCTCGGCTTTTCCGAAGACATTAAAGAGCCGCCGAAGAAGGTCAAAAAGTTCAGCAGTAAAGCGGTCATCGAAAGAGAGCTCCAGAAACTGAAGGAATACTGGGACGCTAACCTCAATAATTTTTCTGTCCGGACTCCCGACACCGAACTCGACCTGATGGCCAATACTTGGAACCAGTACCAGTGCAGAACAACGTTCAACTGGTCGCGCTCCGCTTCCTATTACGAGTCGGGGATCGGCCGCGGCATGGGCTTTCGCGATTCCAACCAGGACACGCTCGGTTTCGTCCACATGATCCCGGGAAAAGTTAAAGACCGCATCAAAGACCTGGCCGCGACGCAACTCCCCGACGGCAGCGCCTATCACCAATATTCGCCGCTGACCAAAAAAGCCAACCCCTCCGACCACAAATACGGCGACGATCACCTCTGGCTCATCTACTCGACGGCCAGCTATCTCAAGGAAACGGGCGACACAAGCTTCCTCAAGGAAAAAGTGACGTTTGCCGGCGAAGACACGGGCACGATGTATGATCATTTGGAACGGGCCATCAATTTCTCAATGAAGAACATCGGCACGCACGGCATTCCAAAAATATTATTCGCCGACTGGAACGACTGCTTGAACCTCGACCAGGGCAAGGGCAAAGCCGAATCTGTTATGGTCGGCCAGATGCTCGTCGGCGCGGCTTTTGAGATGGGGAAGATCGCCGAATTTATCGGCAAACCCAAAGATGTTAAGAAATACAACGCCATCGCCGAAAAAATGAAGGCCACGATCAACAAGAAAAGCTGGGACGGCGAGTGGTACGTACGCGCCTACACCGACGAGCTCGAACCGGTCGGCTCCAAGGTTTGTAAGGAAGGCAAAATTTATCTGGAAACCCAGGCCTGGGCTGTCCTCTCGGGGACAGCGGATGAAGCGCGCGGCCGCCAGTGCATGGACTCGGTCCACAAGCATCTTTCTACCGAACACGGCATCCAGGTCATGACCCCGCCCTATTCCAAATTCTACTGGCAGCTGGGCTCGATCGGCGTTTATCCCCCCGGCTTAAAAGAAAACGGCGCCATCTTCTGCCACCCCAATCCCTGGGCCATGGTCGCCGAGTGCATGTTGGGCCGCGGCGAGCGCGCCTATCAATATTATCGGGCGATACTGCCGGCCGCCAGGAACGAGATCGCCGACCTGCACAAGACCGAGCCATATGTATATTGCCAGATGATCGCCGGCAAAGCCCACAAGGATTTTGGCGAGGGAAAGAACTCGTGGCTGACCGGCTCGGCCTGCTGGAACTTTGTCGCTGTCTCCCAATATATATTGGGCATTCGGCCTGATTATAACGGACTGCTGATCGATCCCTGCATCCCCAAAGGCTGGAAAGGTTTCTCGGTCAAGCGGCATTTTCGGGGCGCGGATTATTTTATTACCGTCAGGAATCCCAGGGGTGTCAGCAAGGGGGTCAAGTTCATCATGGTTGACGGCGAGAAGACTACTTCAAACCTCATCCAGCCGGGCAAGGGCGAAGAGCATCACGTCGAAGTGGTGATGGGTTAGCGGTTGGTCCCGAACCTGGTCTGGTAAACCCCGCCCAGGCCGCAGAGCACGGCGATCATCTTGATGATAAACCCGCCGACTGGCACGAGGCCGACGATCGAAAGCAGGACTATCCCGATAAGGGTTTCGACCATCATTGATTTATCCACCATCTTGAACGCGTGCAGCGTCTTTTTCCCCAACAGGTGAGCGGTCGCAATGTAGCCAAAGAGGCAGGCCGCGCTGATGATGATCACCCAGACGGGGATCAAAACGACCCCGATAAGTGAAACGGCCAGCACCACGATACCGGGGATAAAGATGATCGTGATCAAAAGACCGATCAGAAAATTACGCAGCAGATCTTTTTCCAGCGCGCCGGAGACCGCCCCCAACTGCCGGGTAAATATAGCAACCAGGATGACGGCCAGGACAACAAAACTGATGAACGTGAGCAGAGAGAAGACGGCGAGCCCCTTGAGGATCCCGCCTTTGGCAAAATAGGAAACCGCCGGCGAGAAGCCGCCGGCCGAGATCTCGTTAATATCGCCCCCAGTCGTTGCCCCCACTTCTTTAATGACCTTGCCGCCGATCGAGACCGTGTCGCCGCCGACGGAGGCTGATTCTTTGAGGAAAACCGAACCACCCACCGCCACGACATCTTCCCTGACCTGTCCCAGGACCGTGATCGAGCCGCCGACCGCCACGACCGATCTGACATCCGCCCCCTGCGGGATCGTCACGCTCTCGCCGACCTTGATAACCGATCTTTTGCCGCTCTCAAGGCCCTTGACCACCGCAAAACTTGAGGCAGAGCCGACCAGAACAAGAAAGATAAAAATAAGTAGAGAACCGAAGATTTTTTTCAGCATTCCGACACCTCCACAGGCATTC
>JAGVQF010000033.1 GCA_020051815.1 Candidatus Saganbacteria bacterium
AACCGTAATCCATTACGATTGTTTTTGCCCTGCTTATTTGCTTTTGTCATATACCTGATATTTTATATCAGGTGTTGCGTTTCTTTGTTGAACTCGGGCCCGTCTTTATCTTGAAAAATATGCACAATAGAATTTTACCATATCCGCAAGATCAAAAGAAGAATTCATTTCCCGCCCAATTCCGTAAAATGGCGCCGGAAACGGGATGGGATTTTAATTGGCACATCATAGCCAAGCTGTCTTACGCCTGCTTCAATGACTTTATGCCCGTCATTGTAAAATTTCTCAATTCTTTTTCCCCGATCCCTGATTCCTTGGTAATCCGCCGGGCAAACGAACGTCCAGTCCGCTCCTTCATGGTTCAGCACTATCCGAAAGAAAGAATCAATCTCCGTCTCTTTGCGGCCGATTTTCTTTAAAAGGATAACGTGCTCCATGGCGTCATCAATGTTACTGACGATCCCTATTTTGCTGTCAAATGACAGTAGGACAAGGAGAGGGTCGTTATTTTTTATTGCCTGTTTAACTGTTTTATGATCGGGAAAATATGTGAATTTCATTTTATTTAGTATAACAGAAATGATGGATACCAGGAAATCTGGTGATCAGGATTTGGTGATCAGGAAAACGGGGGATCAGGAGTGTGCCCGATACCCTGATATCCCGATAACCATTTCCTGATATCCTGATCCCCCGATCCCCTATTTTATCCCGAACGCCTTCTTCAGCTCCTTGATGCGATCCCTGATCTCCCCCGCCGCTTCGAAGTTAAGTTCGGTCGCCGCCATTTGCATCTCGTCTTCGAGCGCCCGGACCAGCTCGGGTACTTCCTGCTTGGGCATAAAGTCTTTCAGCCGCCGGATCTCGGACAGCTTGCTCTCGCGGATGCGGTCGGAGATATCGGCGATCTCTTTGACTATCGTCTGCGGCGTGATGTTGTTTTTTTCATTGTATTCGACCTGCAGTTTTCGGCGGCGGTTTGTTTCCCTAATGGCAAATTTCATCGAGTCGGTATGTTTTTCAGCGTAGAGAATGACCAGGCCGTTGACATTGCGCGAGGCCCGGCCGATCGTCTGGATGAGCGAAGTTTCGCCGCGCAGAAAACCTTCCTTGTCGGCGTCAAGGATGGCAACCAAAGAAACCTCCGGCAGATCAAGCCCTTCCCTCAAAAGATTGATGCCGACCAGAACGTCAAACTCCCCCAACCGCAGACCCCGCAAGATCTCGATCCGATCAAGCGTTTCCACATCAGAATGAAGATAGCGGACCTTAATCCCCGCCTCATTAATATATTCCGACAGGTCTTCGGCCATGCGCTTGGTCAGGGTCGTCACCAGCACCCGCTCCTTCTTCTCGACCCGGACCTTGATCTCCTTGAGCAGGTCTTCGACCTGGCCCTCCGGCCGGCGCACCTCAACCGCCGGGTCGATCAGCCCGGTCGGGCGGATGATCTGCTCGACGACCTGTTCGGAATGTTTTTTCTCAAACAGCCCCGGCGTGGCCGAAACAAACATTGCCTGTTTGACACGTTTTTCGAATTCATCGAACTTAAAGGGGCGATTGTCGAGCGCGGAGGGGAGACGGAAACCATAACTGATCAGCGTCTCTTTCCTGGCCTTGTCACCCGCATACATGGCGTGAAGCTGGGGCACGGTCACGTGCGATTCGTCGATAAAGATCATAAAATCTTCCGGGAAATAATCCAAAAGAGTTGAGGGGGGCTCGCCGGGTTTGCGCCCGTCAAAGTGGCGCGAATAGTTCTCGATCCCCGAACAATAGCCCATCTCCCGGATCATCTCGATATCATATTTGGTGCGCTGTTCCAGCCGCTGGGCCTCGACCAGCTTGTTATTTTTGCGCAAGGCGTCAAGCTGAACGGCCAGCTCACTGTTGATCGATTCGAGCGCCGTATTGATGCTGTCATCAAAGGTTAAATAATGAGTGCCGGGAAAGATCGTGATCTCAAGTTTTTCGCCGATCTTTTTGCCGGCCACCGGCTCCAGTTCCGTTATCCGGGCTAGCTTATCGCCCTCCAGCTCGAGGCGTAAAAGGTTCTTTTCGTAAGATGGGAGGAGCTCAATGATGTCGCCGCGCACCCGAAAGCGTCCGCGCTTCAACTCGTAATCGTTTCTTTCATATTTAACAGAAACCAGCTGTTTGATCAGCTCATCGCGATCGTAATTGTCGCCCACTTTAAGGCTGATGACCGCTTTCATGTAGTCTTTCGGCGTGCCCAGGCCATAGATGCAAGAGACAGAGGCAACGACGATCACATCCCGCCGCGAGAGGAGCGACATGGTCGCCTCATGGCGCAGACGGTCAAGCTCCTCATTGATCGCGGAATCTTTTTCGATATAAGTATCGGTGTGCGGGATGTAGGCCTCCGGCTGGTAATAATCGTAGTAGGAGACAAAATATTCGACGGCGTTCTGCGGAAAGAAAGAGCGGAACTCCTGGCAGAGCTGGGCGGCTAAGGTTTTGTTCGGGGAAATAACGAGGGTCGGCCGCTGGACCTGCTCGATCACGTTGGCCATCGTAAATGTCTTGCCGCTGCCGGTTATCCCGAGGAGCGTCTGATATCTTTGACCAGCATCTAAACCCTTCACCAAACTTCTAATGGCTTCTGGCTGGTCGCCGCGCGGGGCAAAGTTAGAGACTAGCTTGAATTTTTGCATGGAACTGCTTGAGCGTCCCGTCGTTTTTGATGACCACATCGGCGATCTTAAGATAATCTTTTTGCGGCAGCTGGGCCTTGATCCTTTGAGCGGCCTCTTCCCTGGACAAACCGGCTTTAACGAGGCGTTTTAGCCGGTTCTCGGCCGACGCCGTGACAACCCAGACCTCGTCGACCAGGTCAACCAGTCCGATCTCTTTGAGCACCGCCGCATTAATGACAATGGTTTGCTTCCTGCGTTCTGCGATCTGCTTTCTACTTTCTACTATCTTCTTTACTTCTTCTTTCAGCAACGGGTGGACCAGCTGGTTAAGCTGTTTGAGCTTATTCTTATCGGCAAAAACTATCTCGCCGAGTTTGGCCCGGTTGAGCTTGCCGCCGCGCATCAGGATCTTTGAGCCAAAGGCTTTGACGAGTTCGTGCCAGAGGGATGACTGCGGCTGGTAAAGAGTATGGGCGATCTGGTCAACTTCGATGACCAGGGCCCCGTTTTTCTTAAGCACCCTGGCCGCCTCATCCTTGCCGGCGGCGATCGGCCCGCTCAAACCAATAATGCGCATGTTTAGAAGTATAGCACCGCCCCTTCAGCTTGACAAAAGTTGACAGTTAAAATACAATCGCTTTAATGCGGCTCCAAAGAATTTCTGCCGTCCTGTTGTTCCTCGGGTTGCTCGTTTCCCCAACCCTGGCCGCCGACATTAATTATCCTTACGGCAGTGTCAGCTTGCGACTGCCGCCGGCCGAAGACCCTATCCCCGGTTTCGGCGGCGCATATTCGGCTCTGCC
>JAGVQF010000109.1 GCA_020051815.1 Candidatus Saganbacteria bacterium
CCGCTTTTCTAACTGCCGCCTTTTTTTTGATCTTCCGGCACGCCGGATCATTTGATCTTGCTGCCATGGCCGACGCCTGCCAAAACATGTCGCCGCTGCTGCGCAATATTTTGTTCAGCTTTTTTCTTATCGGTTTCGGCACTAAGGCGGGGATCGTGCCTCTCCACATCTGGCTCCCTTACGCGCATCCGCAGGCGCCAAGCCATATCTCGAGCTTAATGTCGGGTGTCATGATCAAAACGGCGATCTACGGCCTGATCAGATTCGTCATCTTCGTCCTTGGCGTCAACTCGCTCTGGTGGGGTGGCCTTATCCTTGTCCTGGCGGCCGTCTCTTCGCTGGTCGGCGTGATCTATGCCCTGATCGAGCGCGACCTCAAGACACTACTGGCTTACAGCAGCGTGGAGAATGTCGGCGTCATCCTGACGGGGGTGGGGGCGTCAATGCTCTTTCTCAAGCTTGGCCTGCCGGCGCTCGCCGTCCTCGCCTTGTGCGCCGGGCTTTATCATCTGATCAATCACGCTGTTTTTAAAAGCCTGCTGTTCCTTGGCGCGGGAAGCGTTTACATGGCGACCGGCACGCGCGATCTGGAAAAGCTCGGCGGCCTGATCAAGCCGATGCCCTGGACTGCCGGCTTCTTTCTGATCGGATCGATGGGGATCTCGGCCCTGCCGCCGTTCAACGGCTTTGTCAGCGAGTGGCTGACACTCATCGTCCTCTTTCTCGGCGCGCTGGCCGTGACCGGCGGGCTCAAGATATTTCTCGCGCTGGCCGCTGCCGCGCTGGCGCTGACCGGCGGCCTGACAGCCGCCTGTTTTGTCAAAGCTTTTGGCCTCACCTTTCTCGCGCGGCCCAGAAGCCGCAAAGCCGAGCAGGCTGTCGAGGTCCCGCTCTCGATGAACCTGGGGGCCGGTTTTCTCGCGGCGCTCACGGTTCTTTTGGGCTTGGGCGCGGTCTTTGTGATCGACAAGCTGACAGCGGTCGCCGGTTTTGTGGCCGGGGTAGATGCCGCCGGGCTCAAATATTATACGAACGCCCTAACGCTGGCGCCCCAGCCGGGGAGCGGCATTTATCTTTCGCCGCCGCTTCTGGCTTTGGCGCTGCTCTTCTTTATTGGGACGAGCGCGGCCGTTCTTTATTTTAGCTTCGGCCGGTCAAGGGTCAGGTCGGGGGCCACCTGGGACTGCGGCTATTACGAGTTAACGCCGCGCGGCGAATACACCGCCACGGCTTTTTCCAAGCCGTTCCGCCTGGCCTTCAGCTTTTTCCTCCAGCCCTACAGGAAAAAAGAAAAGATCAAAGATTTTTCTTATCATGTCCGGTCGCTTGTCTATGAAACCAGGACAAAGAAGATCTTCAAAGAATACGTCTATGGGCCGCTCCTTTTGCTTGTCTTTGGCGCCGGGAAAACTATGCGCCGGGCCCAGCCGGGGAGCATCCATCTCTACCTTAGCTATATCTTTGTCACCCTGTTATTGCTGTTGTTTTTTGCGAGGAGCTTTTAATGGGCCTGATCTACCTGGTACTGCAAATTGTGATCATGATCGCGCTGGCGCCGCTCCTCGGCGGTCTGATCACCTGGCTTAAGAATAACCTGCGATTGAGAAGGGGGCCGGGCCCGCTTCAGCCGTATTTCAATCTGGCCAAATATTTTGGCAAAGACGAAGTCGTCTCGGAGCACGCCTCCTGGATCTTCCGGGCGGCGCCCTATATCGTGTTGGCCGCCACTTTGACGGCGGCCGGGCTGGTGCCGGCATTCTTCCAGGTGGGCCTGACGCAATACGTTGGCGATCTTATCGCGGTGATCTTTCTTCTGTCGCTCGGGCGATTCTTTCTGGCGCTGGCCGGCCTTGACCCGGCCAGCGCCTTCGGCGGCATGGGCGCCTCGCGCGAGATGTTCATCTCGAGCTTTGTCGAGCCGGTGGTCCTCCTTGCGATCTTTGGCGTTTCGCTCTCCGTTGGCTCCACCGGTCTTTTGGCCGTGAGCGGGGCGCACACTATGACGATCTCGGCGGCGATCGCGGTTGCGGCCTTATTTATTGCCACCCTGGCCGAGACGTCGCGCATCCCCGTCGATAACCAGGAGACCCATCTTGAACTGACGATGATCCATGAGGCAATGGTGCTCGAATATTCCGGCCGCTCGCTGGCCATCCTCGAGCTGGCCGCCTACGTCAAACAGCTGATCTTTTTCACGCTCATCGCCAACCTCATCCTGGCCGGCCTGCCGCTCTCTCCGCTTATTTATATTGTCAAACTGCTGGCTATCGCGGCGGTTGTGGCGGGAGTCGAGCTCTCGCTCGCCAAGATGCGGCTCTTCCGGGTCGTTGACCTGCTGGCCTTTGCCGCGATCCTGGCGCTCTTGTCGGTCATCGGATTGGTGCTGCAGATATGAATTTTACATTATTGATCCTGTTGGGTATCCTGGCCTGCGCGTTTGCCATGGCCGCGGCCAAGCGGATGAGCGCGCTTATCGGCAGTTTCCGCCTGCAGTCGCTTCTCCTCTGCGGGCTGACGGTCATCGAAGCCGCCAGGGGACACTACGTTGAGCTATATATTGTGGCAGTACTGATCCTGGCCATCAAAGTGCTGGGCATCCCGTTCTTCCTTTTCCGCATGCTCAAGACTATGAAGATCAACGAGAACCTCGGTTTTCTGATCAATCCCCAGCTTTCTTTGCTGATCGGCGTTGTGCTGACCTACTTTTCCTGGCTCTTTGCCGATCTCATTTTTTCCAGTCTGGCCCCTGACAGCCAGATCTTTGCGACGATCGCCTTCGCGACCGTCCTGATGGGGATGTTCATCCTGGTCTCGCGGCTCAAAGCGCTGGCCCAGGTCATCGGCCTATTGGTCATGGAGAACGGCATCTTTCTTTTGGCGGCCGCGGTCTCGGGCGGCATGCCTTTCCTCGTCGAGACGGCGATCTTTTTTGACGTCTTTGTTAGTGTCGTGATCTTCGGGCTCTTTATTTATCGGATCAACGAGCTGTTCACCGGCATCGACGTCGACCAGCTTAATAGG
>JAGVQF010000031.1 GCA_020051815.1 Candidatus Saganbacteria bacterium
CCCTCCTATAAGGAAATTTTCAGGCCGAAGTTGGCGACGTTAGTATAGACCCAGTCGGCAGCGGCGGTTGCTTTCTGCATCCGCAATAGATAACCGAGCGAGAATGCGCCGATGCCATAGCTGATCGAGGCGCGGTTTTCATTAAAGTAACCGCTGGAAAAGCTATAAAACGGTTCGTCCGCCAGCGTCCAATCACCTAGTTTATATTGTAGAGAATTCCGGTAGATCAGCACGCCGGACGAGAGGTTTTCTTCAAGCCGTGCCCGGTTGCTGATCGGTCCGTTCTTGTAGATCAGGTCAGCGTAATAGAGATAGCTGGTCGTCCAGGCGCCGCCGGTCTTGCCCAGGTTGGGCGCGAGATATAACGCTGCTTCCCAGTTCTTGTCCAGCGTCATTTGCGGCCCGATATAGGTCCGGAGGTAATACCATTCGCTCGCGTTGTTTCTAAAGCGAAATTCTGGGATGATCGCCAGCTTGAGCCCTTCTCTGACAGGATGCTGGAAAGTGAATGTCGACCAGAGCTCTGTGTCGGCAAAGACGACCTGAAGAGAAAAAAGACAGAGAAATAAAACCAGCACTAATCTATCAAGCATATCGAGATTATGAAGGACGAATATTAACTGAATGTTAATTTTGTGTTAACTGAATGTTAAATATTCTGCCTGGCTTAACAGCGCGCTATCAAGTTTTCTGATCTGTTCGCATAAACCGATCATCCGCCGGTTCTTCCTCTCCAGCGTCTTTATGCTCTCCAGCAGGTGCTCGCCGTCAACCAGGTCGTTCTCAAGGCAATAGAGCAGGTCCTGCCACGAGCCGATCTGTGAGCGGATCATCCCGGCGACGAAATCATCATTTTGTCTGATCTCCTTATTCATTATTCTCACCTCCTTTGCCATTCATTATATAACACACACTTTACGGGTTGATGACCGGCAGGTAAAAAGCTGGTGAATAGTTAGCTGATCTTCTCTATTAATGCTGCGACTTGTTTTTTAATCTGGTCGCGGACTTCCCTGAAGAAAACCGGCCCTTTGCCTTTCGGATCGGGAATATCCCAGGCCAGATCTTCTTTCGCCGGGAAGAACGGGCAGACATCCTGACAGCCCATAGTCACGACATAATCCATATCCTGCCGCTGCAGATCCTTAAACCCCTCCGACTCCTGCTTTGAAATATCGATCCCGACCTCTTTCATGGCCGCGATCGCGTCCGGATTGACGACACCCGAAGGTTTGGAGCCAGCCGAATACGCTTCAACCAGGTCGCCGCCCAAGGCCCGGGCAAACCCTTCGGCCATCTGCGAGCGGCACGAGTTCTCGACGCAAACGAACAGGATCTTAAGTTTTTTCTCCGCCACCATGTTTCACCACCTTTGCTTGGATCATATAAATAACATCTTCGGCAATATTGGTCGCGTGATCGGAGATCCGCTCCAGATGGCGGGCGACCAAAAGGAGGGGAATCTCCTTCCGGACCGTCGAGGAATCTTTCTCCATGGTCGCCATCAGCTCGTCCTGGACGTGGTCGCGCAAACTGTCAATCCTTTTTTCCTTGTCCCAGATCGACTTGACCTGGAGCACATCGCCATTCCGGAACGCGGCCAGCGCTTCCGTTAGCGCCTCCTGAGCGAGCTGGGCCATCTCCGGAATATCGACCAGCGGCTTGATCAGCCCCAGCTCGGCCAGCTCAAGCGCCCGTTCCGCGATATCCTCGGCCAGGTCGCCGATCCGCTCAAGATCGGTGGCAATGCGCATCCCCGTCGTAATGGTCCGCAGGTCGATCGCCATCGGCTGGCGAACGGCGATCAGGTTGATGCAGCGGTCATCGATCTCCAGCTCCAGCCGGTCGACCTCAACATCATCCTTGATGACCTGTTTGGCCAGGGCTTTATCGCGCTGGGCCAGGGCGGCCACCGAGCGGGCGATCAGGCGGCCGACCAGCTCCCCCATGTTGACGATCCGTCCTTTCAATTCTTCGATCTCCTGGTCGAATAAGATTTGATGATGCATCAGCCAAACCTCCCCGTGACATATTCTTCGGTCCGCTTATTCCTCGGGGCCGTAAAGATATTCTTGGTCACATCAAATTCGAGCAGCTCGCCGAGCAGAAAAAAACCAGTATAATCGGCCACCCGGGCCGCTTGCTGCATGTTGTGCGTCACGATAACGATCGTAAATTCTTTTTTCAATTTGTGCAAGAGCTCTTCGATCTTGCCGGTCGAGATCGGATCGAGGGCCGAACATGGCTCGTCGAGCAGGATCACTTCGGGCTCGATCGCCAGCGCCCGTGCGATGCAGAGGCGCTGCTGCTGGCCGCCGGACAAGCTCGGCCCGGGTTTGGCCAGGACATCTTTGACCTCATCCCAGAGCGCGGCGTGCTTAAGCGATCTTTCCACTATCCTGTCCAGGTCGCTGCGCGAATAGCGGCCATAGAGCTTGATCCCCGCCGCGACGTTCTCGTAGATGCTCATGGTCGGGAAAGGGGTCGGTTTTTGGAAGACCATCCCAACTTTTCGGCGCAAAACAACTTCGTCAAAGCCGGGGCGCAAGATATTTTCTCCGTCCAGGAAGATATCGCCGCTCGACCTGGCGCCGGAGACGGTTTCGTGCAGACGGTTGAGGCAGCGGATGAAAGTCGATTTGCCGCAGCCGGAGGGGCCGATGATCGCCGTCACCTGGTTCTCGTAGACCTTCATATTAATGTTTTTCAGCGCCTGCTTGTCGTCAAACCAGGCGTTCAATTTAAATACATCAATTTTCCTGATCCTCTGAGGCTCTGATATCCCGATATCCTTTACACTATCCATATTGCACCTGCTTGGAAAATTTCCTGACCAGGAGAGTGATCCCCAAAACCGCAAAGATGAGCACCAGCGAGCCAGCCCAGGCCTTGGCATGCCAGTCGTCAAAGGGCGAGATCGCGTAATTATAGATCGTCACCGTCATCGAAGCCATCGGCTGATCGAGCTGGAAGCTCCAATACGGCGTGTTAAAGGCCGTAAAGATGAGCGGCGCGGTCTCGCCGGCGATTCTGGCCACTGCCAGCATGATGCCGGTGAAGATGCCGCTCCAGGCGGTGCGAAAAATTACGCGCAGGGTCACTTTCCAGCCAGGTATGCCCAGGGCCAGGCCCGCTTCATAGAGTGAGCGCGGCACCATCTTGATCATCTCTTCTGTCGTCCTGACGATCGTCGGGATCATGATCAGGCCGAGCGCGAAGCCGCCGGCCAGCGCCGAGAACCGGCCCATGCGGATAACGATCAAGGCGTATGCGAACATGCCGATGACTATCGTCGGGATGCCGGCCAGGACGTCCGCCGAGTAGCGGATCAAAAATCCGCGCTTGCCCTCGCCGAATTGGGCCAGCCAGATGCCACCCAGGATACCGATCGGCAAACCGATACTGCAGGCCAGCATGATCAGGATCAAAGTGCCGATGATGGCGTTGCCCATCCCGCCACCCGCTTCTCCCACCGGGGTCGGCAGGTGAAGGAAAAAATCGAGGTTGATCGCGCCCAGGCCCTTCACTAAGACATGGCCAAGCACGAACAACAGCGGCAACACCGCGATCAAAGCGCAGCTAAAAACCGCCAGAAGAAAGATCCGGTTTTTGATCTTTCTTAAAAAATATTGCTTTTGCCGACCGTTTTCCATATCAATAACCTCGCTAAACCATTCACGATCATGGTGATCAATAACAGGATGATCCCTAATTCAACCAACGCCGAAAGATAGACGTCTGATGACGCCTCCGCAAATTCGTTGGCGATCACCGAGGCCAGGGTATAAGCCGGAGCAAAAATCGAAGCGGATATCTCCGGCCGGTTGCCGATCACCATGGTCACCGCCATCGTTTCTCCCAGCGCCCGCCCCAGGCCAAGGATGATCGCCCCCAGAATCCCCGAACGGGCCGGGCCGAAGACCGCCAGCTTGACCGTTTCCCAGCGCGTCGCGCCCAGCGCCAGCGCCGATTCTTTCAAAATATTGGGGACCGACCGGAAAACCTCGCGCGAGATCGCGGAGATCGTCGGCAGGATCATGATCGCCAGAATCACGCCGCCGCTCAACATACTTAAACCAAAGAGCGGCCCCAGCACAAATATTCCCCACAAGCCGTAGATGATCGAGGGTATGGCCGCCAGAAGTTCGATCATGACCGCCAGATATTCTTTATACCTCGACCGTGAAACCTCGGCTAAATAGAGGGCCGCGCCAAGTCCCAGCGGGACGGCAATAGCCAGCGCGATCAGGGAGGAGACCAGCGTGCCGTAAATGTATGGCAGCGCGCCGAATGTCTCTTTGACCGGGTCCCAGCTGGAAGAAATAATAAATCCCGCCCCGAAGATTTTTATCGCGGGCAGTGCCTGGCCGATCAAGATGGCCACCAGCAACAAGAGCAGAAGGGGGATGCTCAGCGCGAACAAAAATGTGACCAAATTAAACCAAGCATCCCCCGTTTTCCGCATTACTTAGTAGCTGATGGATTTAATGGTATCCATAACCTTGGCCTGCAGATTTTCCGGCAGTGGCGAGTAGAGCAAGGCCTCGGCGTACTTTTGGCCGTCTGACAAAGACCATTTCAAAAAGTCGACCAGCGCCTTGCCTTTGACCGCGTCTTTCTGCTCCTTGTGCACTAACAGCCAGGTGAAACCGGAGATCGGATAGGAATCCGAGCCTCCGGCATTGGTGATATCGGCCCGGAAATCTTTCGGCATCTTCTTGAGGGCACCCGCCGCGGCGGCCGAAGTCGAAGCGATCGACGGTTTGACGAATTTCCCCGCCCGGTTCTTGAGCGCGACGACCGGCAGCTTATTGGTCATGGCGTAAGAGAGCTCGATGTAGCCGATCGCGCCCTGATTGACCCTGATCACGCCGGTGACCCCTTCGTTCCCCTTGCCGCCCACGCCGGCCGGCCAGCTCAAGGCCTTGCCGGCCCCGACCTGGGAGGCCCAGGCGGAACTGATCTTGGCCATGTAACTGCTGAAAATATGGGTGGTGCCGCTGCCGTCGCTGCGGTGGGCAACCAGGATGTTTTTACCCGGCAAGTTCACTCCAGGATTAAGTTCGGCGATCGCCCCATCGTTCCATTTCTTGATCTTGCCCAGAAAAATATCCGCCAGGGTATCCGCGTCGAGTTTGAGCTCGACCACGCCGGGCAGATTGTAGCTGATCGCCACCGCGCCCATTACCGTCGGGATATGGAGCACCTCGCCGCCGGCCCGTTTCATTTCTTCTTCGGTCATCGGAGCGTCGGAGGCGCCAAAGTCAACCGTCCCCGCGATAAACTGGCGCACGCCGCCGCCTGAGCCGATCGACTGGTAATTGACCTGCGTGCCGGCCGCCTTGTGGTATTCGGAGATCCATTTTGAATAGATCGGGAAGGGAAAAGTCGCCCCAGCGCCGTTAAGCGTCAAGGCCAGCGCGGTCGTTGAAATCAATCCTAACCCGATGATTAAAGCCGCTATTTTCTTGATCATTATTATTTACCTCCTTACAGGCTGACTAAACTGTGCAGATAGAATGTGCTGGCGACCGCCCCATTGCCGGTCTGCGCCGTCTGGACATCCGCTGCCAGCTTGACGTCATTGCTCCAGTCATACGTCAAACCATAGAAATTCCGGTTAATTTCATTGCTGGCCTTGGTCGTATCGGGGTCATAGTTGGTCGCGCGGGCAAAGGCCCAGGTCCCGGGCAGGAACATATATTTCCCGCCGGCGCTGTAACCGGAGATCCCCGTTCCCCGCAGGTATTCGGCGTAGACAACGCCATTGTCCGCTTTCCAGGCGGCCAGCAGGTCAATCTGCCGGGTCGCGCCGTCCAGGTCGTCCGTCCAGAAATTTTTCACGTTGGCCAGCGCGCCGACGATCACCTTGCCCATTTCGCCCGCGTCATAGACGGTCGAGCTCAAGCGCAGGCCGACGTCTTTCTGCTTGTTGGCTTCATTCGTGGCGTAGCCGCTGCCGTTGATCAGCGTGCCCTGGTATTCGATCTCCGGCAAGCCGGCGACCGAGACTTTGCCCAAAACCGCCAGGCCAAAATCGGACGAAGACATGACCCCTTCATTGTCGATCAGGCCTTTATATATGTAGCGCTGGTCCATGATCTTGTCGGCCCAGTCGATCCAGGCGGTATGCTGGAGGCCAACTTTAGCCGTCAGGTCAAAAGGAACCAATTGGACGGCGGAAACATTGAGCGGCAGCTCGACATAAGCGTATTTCAAATAATCGAACAGGTTGCCCGAAGTCGTCCCCGTGATCCTCTTGACGTCCAAGGTCACGCGGCCGGACGCTCCCCCGTCCAGTTTCTTTCTGATGTCAACATAAGCGCGGTCGACATCAAAGTTATTCGGGGTCGAAGAATTTTCAGCGTTCTGCCAGCGGAAGAAGATGGTCGCGCCGACTTTGGCGTCTTTGTTGTCGCTCTTGACCTTGTCCACTTGCTCCTTCAGGTCCTTGAGCGCCAGATTCGTTTCTTCTTTCAGGTCAGTAAGCTTGTCTTCCTCGGGGACGGAGACGCTCTCGCCCGCCTTTGCCAATCTGGCTTTCTGCTCCTCGATCAGGACGGTCAGCTTGGCCGCCCGGCCTTTATTCTTCTCCGCCTTCGCCTGTTCCAGCTTGGCTTCCAAGCTGACAATATACGCCTTGATCTTGCCCGTGTCCTCGGCCAGCGAAACCGCCGCTAGCAAACCGAAACAAAAAACCAACATTAAACACAACCCGATTACTTTTTTCATTTTTAACCTCCTGTTCTATCATTTCCCGAAACTATTAAATCGCCTTCACCTCCTCGCATCCAGATGTGTGTCCGCTCAATCACAACAACATTATCGTTTTTGTCAATTAAGGGATGATGAACCGAAAGTAAATTCGAGGTTAAATTTTACTTGGCGGGAAAAACTAGCGTGAACTTCGAGCCCTTGCCGACCTCACTCTCGACCATGACCGTGCCGTCGTGGAGGTTCATGACGTGCTTGACGATGGCCAGGCCGAGGCCGGTGCCGCCCAGGTCGCGCGAGCGGGCCTTATCGACGCGGTAAAAACGCTCAAATAAGCGCGGCAGATGCTCCGGCGCAATGCCGATACCGCTATCGGCCACGGAAATAAAGGGTTTCCCGTTCCCAGCGCCGCAGGCAATTGTGACGCTTCCCCCCGCTTCGGTATAATTGACCGCGTTGTCCAAAAGATTGAGAAGCGCGCGCAAAAGATGTTCTTCGATGCCCGAAACCGCCAGGTCACTCGCGCCGCAGGCATCTATGATCTCAACTCTCTTTTTCCTGGCCTTGTCGGAGATCGTCTCGGTCGCCTGTTCGATCAACCGGGCGACTATGATCGGCATAAATTCGCCCAGGCCCCGCCTGGCTTCCAGCTGCGAGATCTCCAGCAGGTCGTCGATCAGCGCGGAGAGATTCTCCGCGTGTTTTTCGATCTTGGCGACAAAGCCGGTGTTATGTTCATTATCCTCAAGCGCGCCATTCAATAAGGTTTCCGCGTAATTGCGGATGGCGGTCAGCGGGGTCTTAAGCTCGTGGGAGACGTTGGCCACGAACTCGCTGCGCAGGTTCTCTAGTTTGCGCGTTTCGGTAATATCGTGGACAACCACGGCAATCCCCTCGCCGCTCCGATTGGCAAAGACAGCTAACGACCTGCTTTGGGGATAGACGATCTGCATCTCTTTTTCGCGAGATTGGCCGTCGCGCTTGACCTCATCGATCAGCTCGGCCAACTCGTTGAGACGGATGACTTCGAGCGGACGCTTGGCGATCACGTCAGGCAGCGGGACAGAAAATATTACCGCCAAGGCCGGGTTGGCATATGTGATCTTGCCTTCGGCGTCGAGGACCATGACGCCGTCGCGCATCTCCGAGAGGACCTGCTCAAAATTGATCAACGAATTTATACCCGACCCCGCGCAGGGTCTGCAAATGCGCTCCGGCCTTGCCCAGCTTTTCCCGCAAGCGGCGCATGTGGACATCAACCGTGCGCGTTTCAATCGCCACCTCGATCCCCCAAACGGCATCGAGCAGGCGTTCGCGCGAGAAAACTCTCCCCTTATTCTCTGCCAGGTAATGCAGCAGCTGGAATTCTTTGGCCGTCAAATCGATCTCTTTGCCGCCGGCCAGCACAATGTGGCGATCGGTATCGATCTCGAGGTCCTTGAATTTTAGGACGGTTTTGGGCGCTGCGGCCGGTTTCTCGTAGCGGCGCAAAATGGTTTTGACCCGCGCGATCAATTCTTTAATGCTGAAGGGCTTGGTAATATAATCATCGGCGCCAAGCTCCAGGCCAACGATCTTATCGGTTTCTGTCCCCTTGGCGGTCAGCATGATGACCGGGATCGCGGCGGTTTTTGGATTGCGCTTGAGCCGCCGGCAGACCTCCAGACCGTCGATACCCGGCAGCATCAGGTCAAGCAGGATCAGGTCGGGCAGTTTTGCCTCGGTCTGGCGCAAACCGTCGTTGCCGTCCAGCGCCTTCCAGACCTTCAGCCCTTCTTTTTTGAGATTGTACTCGAGGGTTTCGACAATGTCTTTTTCGTCTTCAATAATGAGGATAGCGGGCATATTTTTATTTACTGTCGCCGCGCAGGCGGGCGATCTCTTTGTCCAGCCAGGCCAGCCGCTCTTTCTGGCCTTCCATTTCTTTCTCCAGCTCCGCCATCTTCAGCTCGCGCCCGACCGCCAGGTTATAAAAACTCTCCAGCTCTTTTATCTTATCGGTCAACTTCCCCTCAAGATTTTTCCGCTCGGTAATGTCGCGCTGGATCGAGAGAAAGCCGACGGTCATGCCCTTCTCATCAAGAATAGGGTTGTCCGAACTTTCGATCGTTAGCAGCCGGCCGTCTTTGGTCTTTTTTGTTAGCTCGCGGGTTTGGCCCATCGCTTCATCACGGGCATAGCCGTAGACCCTTTCAAATGACGGGTTGACGTAAATTATTTTGCCGTCCTTATCGGTCATAATAACGATCTCGCCTGACTTTTCCAGGCCAAACTTGTATTTCGAAAGCTCGACCATCGCCGCGTCAACTGTCGTCTTGTATTTTTCTTCGAGCAGGACCTGCGGCGTCACGTCCCGGCTGACGTGGACGTATTCGACTATCTCACCCTTTGCGTCCCTGATCGGATAAACGGAAACATCGACAAAATGCCGGCCGCCCTCTTTGTCAAAATGTGTGTGCCGCAGCGTGACCGGCTTGTCGGTTTTTACCGCTTCGGCAACGGGGCAAAGATCATTCGGCGCTTCACAGGGGCTGTCGCGGCGGTGCGTGACTTTATAGCAATAGTTCCCGACTATATCTTCGGCCCGGCAGCCGGTCTGTCTCATCAGCGCTTTGTTCGCCCAGATGATCCGGAAGTCCTTGGTCAAAAGCATTATCCCCTCGGTGATCCCCTGCGTGACGTCCTCCATGAGACGTTTTGACTCAAATAATTCCGCGGTGATCTCACGGTTAAAGATCGAAAGGACTTTCCAGATTGAGAAGGCCATCCCCAGCGCGACTAGCGCCCGGAAGACCTGCACCGGGATGCCGGTCAGCGCCAAAAAAGTCGCGGTATTGAAGATCGATGCGGGGAAAAAATTCGCCCGGGGGACGACCAGCCCGCCGAAGATGCTGTAAGCCGCGAAACAAAACGCGGCGCTGTAAAAATAGGCCTTTGTGCCGGTCCCCTCCAGATCAGCGCTTTCCAGCCGATAGTAATTGACCAAGCCGATCGCCGTCATCAGAGCGCCGGTAAAGCCGAATAAATATCTGGTCAGAACAATAAGA
>JAGVQF010000051.1 GCA_020051815.1 Candidatus Saganbacteria bacterium
AAACTTCGGGCCGGCGGCTGTTGTCGCTCCGGCCTGGTACCATTCGACATTTGCCGACGGTTCGGGCGCCAGTTTTCACAGCGATTCTTTCGCCGGTTTTGGCGGTGGGGCCAGCGGCGGCGGCGGCGCGGGGCGGAGTTTTTCCGTCGCGCAAATGTCTTCGGGCTTCAATGCCATGGTCTCCGATATGTCGAGCACTTTATCGAGCAGCCCCTCAAGCAGCGGCAGCGGCGGTAGTGGTGGCGGCGGAGGTGGTGGAGGCGGGGGAGGCGGTGGCGGAGGCGGGGGATGGTGAGGCTCTCGCAGGTCGGAGAGTTCGGGCTGATCGAGAGGATCTCAAGGCGGGAAAACAAACGCCCGGAAACGATCGTGGGGATCGGAGATGACTGCGCTGTCCTCAAACTTCCAACTTCAAACATCAAACTTCAAAACAAATCAGAAAGAACAAAATATATATATCAATTAATTACAACTGACACGCTTGTCGAAAATGTTGATTTTAAAAAGAAAGGCCTTTCGTTCTTTCACCTCGGGCGCAAGGCGCTGGCGGCGAATACCTCCGATATCTCGGCGATGGGCGGAATTCCGACCCACGCACTTGTGACCCTTGGCCTGCCAAAAAATACGGACGTTTCCGCCATTGATGAGCTCTACCGGGGGATCGATTCATTGGCCAAAAAACACAAGATCGATATTATTGGCGGCGACACGACCGATTCGGCCGTCATGTTTATCACTCTCGTTTTACTGGGTGAAGTGGAAAAAGTGAATCTGCTGTTACGATCGACCGCCAGGGTCGGGGACCTGATCTGCGTGACGGGTGAGTTTGGGGGAGCGGCGGCAAGCAACTTCAAACTTCCAACTTCCAAGCTCAAAACAAATGTAAAAATCGCAAGAAAGATAGCAAAATCACAAACAGCGACCGCAATGATCGACAGTTCCGATGGTTTGGTCCGTTCGGTTATGGATATCTGCCGGGCGAGCAAAGTTGGAGCGCGGCTTTATGAAGATGCTATTCCGGTTGCCGATGGGGCGACGCTTGACCAGGCACTGTATGGCGGGGAAGAGTATGAGTTGGTATTTACTGTGAAGAAGGGGAAGATGGATAGATTGTTAGATGGTAAGATCAAATACAGCGTTGTCGGTGAAGTTATTAGTCCCAAACTTGGAGTTATACTTATCGATAAGCGCGGCAGAATAAAGCCGATCAAGTCCGGCGGTTACGAGCATTTCAAGAAATGATAAACAAGAAACGATTAATTCGAACGTTCAAACAGCTGGTCAGGATCGACAGCCTTTCCCTGCGTGAAGGCAAGGCCGCGAATTATGTCAAGAAAGAGTTGAGAGCGCTTGGGATCCGCGCGTTCGCGGCCGGCAAGGTCAGAGCGGGTGAGGTCGGCAATTTGGCGGCTTATTTGCCGGGCCGCGGCTTCAATTCTCCGGTTCTGATGATCAATGCCCATCTCGATACCGTTTCGCCGGGCCGGAATGTCAGGCCGGTCGAGCGCGGCGGCCATATTTTTTCCGACGGCAAAACCATTCTGGGGGCTGACAATAAGGCCGGTGTCGCGGCCATCCTGGAAATCTTAAGAACAATAAAAGAAAAACAGCTTGAGCATCCGCCGTTAAGGATCATTTTTACCGTGGCCGAAGAGATCGGGCTCAATGGCGCAAAGGTCCTGCCGGATAAGTTTTTAAAAGCCGATTTTGGGTTGGCCATCGACGGCGGCGATATTGATGAGATCACGACCAGGGCGCCGACCCAGTACAGCCTGACCGCGACGATCATCGGCCGCTCGGCCCACGCCGGGCTCCATCCCGAAGAGGGGATCAACGCGATCAAAGTGGCGAGCGAAGCGATCGCCCGGATGAAATTGGGCCGGATCGACCGGGAGACGACGGCCAATATTGGGGTGATCCGGGGCGGCCAGGCGACCAATATCGTGCCTGACCAGGTCGAGCTGCAGGGCGAAGCCCGCAGCCACAATGCCAAGAAGCTCGATCGACAGGTCGAGCATATGGAGCGGGTTTTGTTCAAATCGTGCCGGAAACACCGCGCCAGATTAAAACTCAAAGTCGAGAGGACTTATAAAGCTTTTAAGATCGATGAGCGCGATAAAATGATCTTGTCAATTCTCAAGGTCTTCAGCTCATCCGGCCTGGACCCGGCGATCAGATCGACCGGTGGCGGCTCCGACGCCAACATCTTTAACGAGCGCGGGATCCCGACGATCATTCTGGGCGTCGGCGCCGATCATGTCCATACGACCAAAGAGAATATTCGCGTTGATGATCTAGTTAAAGGAACGGAAAACATCCTGACTATTATTTGTGAGGCGCCGCTATGGCAAAACTTGAAGAAAAAGAAATAAGCAAAAAAATCATATTCGAAGGCCGCTTATTGAAGGTCAGAGTTGACACGGTCAAACTGCAGAGCGGTGTCGAAGCGACCCGTGAGGTTGTCGAGCATCCGGGCGCGGTGGCGGTCATCGCGATCACGCAAGACGATGAGCTAGTACTGGTCCGGCAGTTTCGCCAGCCGGCCGGCGAGGTCCTGATCGAGATCCCGGCCGGGGTGCCGGAAAAGAACGAAGCGGGTGAGGCGGCGGCCCGGCGCGAACTTGAGGAAGAGACCGGCTATTACGCGAAAAATATTAAAAAGGTCTGGGCGGGCTATTCCTCTCCCGGCTATTCGAGCGAAGTCATCCAGTTTTTTCTGGCGACCGACATGAACCTGATGAAGCAACATCCTGATGAGGATGAATTTGTCGAAGTGGAATTGGTTGATATTGATGCCTGCCTTGACCTGCTCAAAACCGGCCAGATAAATGACAATAAGACAATGATCGGTATATTGATCGCCGATCTGGCTAGAAAAGGGGAATTATGATTTCAGCCCTCACCCGCTATCAAATAACCTTCCGCCCTCTCCCAGAGGGAGAGGGGAAATACAAAATGCCTTTCCTTCTCCCTTTGGGAGAAGGGGGTCGGTTTGTGCTGGCGGATGAGGGCTGAAGAGATGCAAGAATTAATAAATGAATTTCTCGGTTATCTGAAAGTTGAGCGGGGGTATTCGGAAAATACCACTGAAGCATATGAGCACGACCTCGGGCAATTTTTAAAATATGCCAAAGGGAAAGATCTCGCCGCGATCGACCGCGAGACGGTCAAGGAATATATTGATCATCTAAATGAAGAAGGCTTTTCCGTCCCTTCGATCGAGCGCAAGATGGCCTGCCTGAAATCTTTTTACAAATATTTGATCGGCGAAGGCAAGGTCAGTGAAAACCCGACCGTAGATTTTAAATTGCCTAAAAAAGCCAAGCGCCTGCCCAAGTCATTAAGCATGACCGAGACGGTCCGCTTGTTGAATTCAACCAGGGGCGAAGATCACTTGATGATCAGG
>JAGVQF010000083.1 GCA_020051815.1 Candidatus Saganbacteria bacterium
CTGATCGCCGTGGCGAAAAAAGAGCCCGGAGTGATCGTCACCGGCTCGCGCTGGATCAAAGGGGGAGGGTTCGAGAATTACAGTTTTGTTAAATTCCTCCTCAATTTTATTTTTCAGCGGTTGTTTTCGCTCCTTTACCGGACCAATTTGTCGGACATGACCTACGGCTACCGGCTTTTTCCGGCCAAGCTTGTCAAGGCGATCCGCTGGGAAGAGTTGCGCCATCCATTTCTATTTGAGACAATTGTTAAGCCGCTCCGGTTGGGAGTGGGGGTGATCGAGGTTCCCTCAAAATGGAAGGCGCGCAGCGAGGGCGGCTCGCAGAACACTTTTCTGCGTAATTTTGAGTACTTTCGGATCGGCCTGAAGACCTTATTTTATTCGCGGGAGCAGATCTTAAAATGAAGAAAGTTATTGTCACGACAACCATCAATCCACCGACCGAAGCGATTTTGAAGTTTGACGCCTTGACGGATTGGACGCTGGTCGTCATCGGCGACCTCAAGACCCCCAAGGATTATAAGTTGAAGCGGGGGATCTATGTCACACCCGAAGAGCAGGAGAAGTATGACAAAGGGCTTTCCGACGCCATTGGCTGGCGCTGCATCCAGCGCCGGAATTTTGGCATCCTCTGGGCGCATGACCTGGGCGCCGATCTGGTGGCGCTGATCGATGACGACAACATCCCATATGAGGGCTGGGGCGAGAACCTCATCATCGGCAAACCCATCGAGGCGAATTTTTATGAAACGGTTCTGCCGGCCTTTGATCCGATCGGCGCCACAAACCATAAAGAGCTCTGGCACCGCGGCTATCCGCTGCAGTTAATCCCCAAACGCGCTTACAGTAAGCGCTCAAAAAAGACGGTGACCTGCGACGTCCAGGCCGATTTTTGGGACGGTGATCCCGATATCGACGCGGTCTGCCGGATGATCTACAAACCCGAGTGTAAGTTCGCGGCCGGCGCTTTCCCTTTAGCCGCTAACAAAATGGCCCCCTTCAACTCGCAAAATACCATCCTGACCGGAAAACTGCTCAAGGATTACTTTCTCTTCCCTCACGTCGGTCGGATGGATGACATCTGGGCGGCCTATTATGTTCAGGCCAAAGGGGCCAAGGTTGTTTTTAACAAGCCGACCGTCTACCAGCAGAGGAACGAGCATGATCTGGTCGTTGATATGAAGAAAGAATATCTCGGTTACGAGAACAATCTGGAGATCGTCACCCGGCTCTCCGACAACCCGGACGCCATTTTGAATTATCTCCCACCCGCTTCGCAGGAGGCGTTCACTCTCTACCGGAAGCATTTTCATGGCTAAGAAGGTCCTCGTTACCGGCGGCGCCGGCTTTGTCGGGCGGCACATGATCAAGCGCCTGCTCGAGCTTGGCCACGAGGTCCATTGCGTTGATAATGTCGCTCCGCTGACCGGGGGGCTGCTCCCAAAGAAGTGGCCGCTCTATTCGCCGTTTGATTTTAAAAATTTCTACTTTCACCACGAAGATTGCCGGGATTACTTTAAGCGGGTCAATGATACCGATTTTGACTATTGTTTCCACCTGGCGGCGATGGTGGGGGGGCGCCTCATGATCGAGAACAATCCGCTGGCGGTGGCCGATGACCTCTCGATCGATGCCGAGTACTGGCAGTGGGCGGCCAGGACCAAGCCGCGCAAAACCCTCTGTTTTAGCTCGAGCGCCGCTTATCCGATCGGTCTGCAGAAGGAAAAGGGTTACAAACTGCTCCGGGAAGATATGATCAATTTCGATTCCGATATCGGGATGCCCGACATGTCGTACGGCTGGGCCAAACTAACCTGCGAATACCTGGCGAAATTAGCTTATTCGAAGCACGGCCTCAAGTCGGTCGTCTACCGCCCTTTTTCCGGTTACGGCGAGGACCAGGACGAGACCTATCCCTTCCCGGCGATCTGCCAGCGGGTCCTGGCAAACCAGGGGGCGAAGGTCATAACTGTTTGGGGGACGGGGCGACAGATGCGTGATTTTATCCACATCGATGATTGTGTCGAGGGGGTCCTTAAATCAATGGATCAGATCGACAATGGCGACGCGCTCAACCTAGCGACCGGTCTTTACACCAGTTTTATCGATTTCGCCAAGATCGCGGCCGAGTTGTGCGGATTTTCACCGGAGGTGCGCGGCACCTCGGACAAACCGGAAGGGGTTTTTGCCCGTGCCGGCGACCCGGCCAAGCTGAATCGACTGGGCTTTAAATATACGATTGATTTCCGCCGCGGCGTTGAGCGGGCATTAAAAAGATTCCAAACCCTCGGTTAGTTAGCGATCAGTCGGGAATAGTTGTCTTCAGCGATAGTTTTCCCTCGCGTTAGACCAAGCTTCTGCCAGCTTGCCGTATCACTTAAAACGAGCGCTTTTTCTTTCAAGAGATCGCGCTTCAATTGTTCGCCATCCCAATAGTATCGGTCCGCCGGGCCGGCCATGAAATCGACATAGAACAGATCAGGACTCATGAAGCGGGCCCGGTCGCGCGGCCGGTAAATATAGAACTGCGCCCCGTTTTGTCGGTATTCAGAGATCAAAGCAGGCCACTTGATATCGGGATTAAACGCGTCAGCGATCGGCCGGGTGTTGTAGAAGAGGACGGAGTAAGAAAGGGCGACTAAGGCAAAACAGATGGCCAAGGAAGGCGATGAGGGCTTGAGGCAGAAGAAGGCGAAAAGGGCAAGCGAGACGACAAAGAGGGCGACGGGAATAACCGCCGCGGAGAGATTGATCCCTTCGGCATTAACGGGATTTATCAGCAAGGCGATAAGAATGGCAGTAAAGATAAACAGAAAAAAAACGCTCCAGAACAGGCGAGCTCGGAAACCTGCGAATAAACTTCGCGGTTTCCTCGCAGGGTTCTTGAATATCTCGATCAACTTAATCCCGGCCAGGATCGCCATGGGCGGGACAAAAGAGGTAAAGGTCCGAAAATCGGTGAATTTATAACAGAATAAAAGAAAAAGAAAGTTGGGCCAGAACCAGAGCGCGCAAAAAGTGCCCAGCGAAAAAGTCCGGGGGACTTTTAGGCCGGTCAGGAATAACGGCGTCCAGGGGAAAATCGTGATGAGGAGCAGCCCAATAATCGAGGGGTAGAAGCCCAGACCGAGGTAACCAGGATTGTACGGGCTTTTGATCGTAATGCTCTGCAGATAAGGGAGCCACTGGTCCTTCATGATCAGTGATTGCGCCCCGATCACTCCGCCGGTTAAGGTGAGGAATATAATCAGACAAAACAGCGCGTGCCGCGAGAATAGAAATCGGACCAGTTTTTCCCGCACTTCAGGGAGAACCGCGGCGCCAGCCAGCACGGTCAGGGCCAGGGGCAGAACTCCGAGCCCGCTCTTGACCAGAAAACCGGCCGCGGCCGCGGCCGCCACGCCGTAAGCGTAACCCGGTCTTTCCGACTTTAAATAGGCAAAGAGCAGGAGGTGGGCGGTCAGAAGGCAAAGCGTCAGCGGCACGTCGAGCTTGGGCGCGCGCGAGTAGACGACCAGGCACAAACTCGTCGCGGCGATCAGCGTGGAATAGAGTGCCGTCTCTTGTGAGGCGAGGCGCGCGAGAGAGAAATACATGATCAACAAGATTACCGCGAAATAAACGACGTTGGGGATATGGACGGTCAGCTCATTGATGCCAAAGACCTTGGGCGCCCAGGCCAGCAGCCAGATGCCGAGCGGCGGTTTGTCCACCAGACCGGTTGGATCGCCCAGTGTTAACATGGGCGCGAGCCATTGCTGGTAGAGGATCGTGTTCCTGACCGTTAGCGCATAGCCCGACGCGTCATCGGTTTGCAGCGCGTTGCGGGGAAGGGTCAGGAAGCTGAAGGCGACAAAAAGAAACAGGATAACGAACAGGTATTTTTTCATCAGGGTAATTTTCCGCCCAGATAGCCTTCGCAATGGAAGATCTGCATCCTGGTGGGGATATCGGCGTCTTTTGTAAAGAGCCGTTTATTCGGCTCGACCCAAACCCGGTGGAAAAGCGGCTTGAGCCCTTTTTGCAGTTCGGTAGTGTTTTCACGGGCGAAATAGATCACATTATCGCCTTTTTTTATGTCGGGCGTGCCCCAGGCCTCCATTTCCTTGCTTAGGCCTGGCGGGGAATAAACTTTAACTTTGCCGTGAAAGGAAACTAAGCCGAAAGTCCCAATATCATTGGCCAGATAAAAGGTCCGGCCGCTCTTGGGATTTGATTCCTTTAGGAATCGCGGGAGCTGTTGGTTGATGGTGAATTCCTTGCCTTTTAACTCGGCCGGGGTGGGGTATAAGAAAATGTAATAGGTGAAACCCAGGATGTTCACCAGGAGGGCAAAAAAGAGCGTTGTGCCTATGGCAAATCTTTTGAATTGACTGGAATTGATGATTGCCGGCAGGTAGGCCGTCGCCACCCAGTGCCCGCCGACATTGGCGATCGGACTGATGACGGCAAAGGGCAGGAAAACCACGGCGGAAAAAATGGAAAGTAAGGAAACCTGCGAACGATTACCGATGGTTTCCGGTTTCCAGAAACCTTTTATGATCATATAAATTGTTATCAGGAAGATCGGCGGGGTATAGAGAACCATTTGCAGGCCAAAGAAGTTGAATAGATTGTCCATTATTCTTGGCGTTGTCCCCATTTTCCCTCCCCAATAAAGAAAAGGGGCAAAGCCCTGCCGTAAATTCCAGATGATCACCGGCGAGAAGACGAAGAGAGCGAGCAGGAACGCCAGATAGGGCTCTTTTCTTGTCAGCCAGAAACGCTGTTCTTTATTAAAAATAAGAAAGATGAGAGTTCCGACGAAAAACAGGGCCATCACATAATCGCTTAAAAGACCGAGACCGGCCGTGATGCCCAGCAGATACCAAAGTCGCGAGTCGCGGGTCGCGAGTAATTTAACAAGTAAATAAAAGCTCAAAGACCAGAAGAGGAAGAGAATTGTCTGCGGCACGAGGAACATGCCGCCGCCGAAGAACGTCGGCAGGAGATTGAAGATCATGGCCGCGACGGCCCCGGCTTTCCGGCCGTAAAGTTCTTTGCCGGTAAAATAGATGATGAGCGAGATCAGAAAAACGATGAGGATCGCGCCCAGGCGGATCGAGAGTTCACTATTGCCGAATAAGCCCGTCAAGATGAAATTCACATAGGCGATCATGGGGGGATGAGCAATATAGCTCAAGTCGAGATGCCGGCTCCAAACCCAATAGAAGGCTTCGTCGCCGATCAGGGGGAAATAGCGCGCCACCGCGAGTTTAAAGACGTTAATGGCGACAAGGAATATGGCTAAATACATGTTAAAATTATAGCACATGGCGATTGACAAAATCTTAATCGTTAAATTAGGGGCGATCGGCGATGTCCTGCGCACGACCTCGCTTTTGCCCGGACTGCGGGAGAAGTATTCGCCGGTGCAAATTGATTGGATCACTTCCTCTGCCGCGCGCGAATTGCTGGATTGGAACGAATACCTCGGCCGGGTGCTGATCTGGGAGGAGCGCGACACGGCCGGCGCTTATGACCTGGTCATCGGTCTTGAGGACGAGAAGGATGTCTGCCGGTTCGTTTCATCGGTGAGCGCGCAAAAGATCATCGGCGCCTATCATGACAAAGGCAAAGTCGTTTACACCCCCTCCGCTTGGTTTGATATGTCGATCATCTCGCGATTTGGGCTCGAGCAGGCCAACCGACTAAAAAAGAGCAACCAGAAGACCTATCAGCAGCACATGGCCGACCTGCTTGGTATCAGTGTCTCGCCTTATGTTTTTAAGCTGACGCCGGACGAAGCGGAGTACGGCCGCAAAGCTGTTAAAGATATGGGAATAGGAAAAGGAGAGAGGATAATAGGGATCAATACCGGCGCGGGCCGGCGCTGGCCGCAAAAAAGCTGGGGGATAGAGCAAACGATCGACCTGGTCAAGAAAGTGAAAAAAGAGCTGGGGGCCGTTTCGCTCATCCTTGGCGGGATCGATGATCGGGCGCGCAACGCGACGATCACCAAAGAGACCGGCATGCCCGATGCCGGCGTCCATTCATTGCGCGAATTCGCCGCCGTTATCGGCCGGTGCCAGGTACTGCTCTCAAGCGACAGCCTGGCCATGCATTTTGGGATCGCGCTCGGCAAGAAAATGGTCGTCTTTTTTGGGCCGACTTCCCCTGCGGAGATAGAATTATATGGTTTGGGGACCAAGCTCTCCCCTAAGAAGGATTGTCTCGTTTGTTATAAGAAGCAATGCGATATTAAGCCGAATTGCATGGACGATCTTTCGGTGGCGGATATGTTTGAAGCGGTCAAAAAGGAACTAAGCAAAATCTAATGGTCCAAAACATTGGCTAATGCTTGATCTGGGCTGGCCTTTGTACCGTTTTTACGCATAAAAGGTGAAAGGCATTTTCCGGCTTATTTCTGACAAAAAGTTGAGTTAGTTCAGAAAAGTTGGCCCAAAAGACCTTGGGCCAGAATCTTATTTCAGCATATTCACCTTTTAATGGTTTCCAGCCATTGATGCCGATGACTTTGTACCCTCGGGCTTCCATCTCTTTAACTGTCCAGCCGGATCGATGGATTTGCCAGGGGTTGTTGTCATATTCCCCCTGTGGCAAAAAACCATTTGGCGTAAAGAGGATGACTTTACTTTTGGCGATCTTTTCCATCTCGGCCATTAGCTTTAACCCATCTTCTTTGGTCAGGTGTTCGATCAGGTCGGCGGCCAGGACGCAATCAAAAGAGCGGGGTTTAAACTTTTGCCCGATATCGAGCACCGCCAGCTCGTGATACTCATTGTGGAGCCCCTTTTTCCGGCTTTTTTCGATCGAGGCGGCAAAGGCATCGACGCCAACGCAATGCAATTTCTGGGAAAATGACCGGATGGGGGAGGCGCTGCCGCAGCCGACATCAAGCAGGGTTTGGCAGTCGCCGACCGCTTTGGCCAATTCAATTTCATAATTGCTCAATTGCCGGGCGCGGTAAGCGGCGCGCAGTTTTTCGATCAGCCAGTTCATGGACATATTATACATTAATTAGTTGTAATCTTAATGTTATAATTGCCTTATTGATGATGAATAATATGCTCAAAAGCGAATCACCAAAAGTCTATATTGTTGTCCTGAATTGGAACGGCTGGCAGGATACAATTGAATGCCTCGAGTCACTCCTAAAGTTAAATTACCCCAATTTTCAGGTCGTTATTGTGGATAATGGGTCAACCGATGAATCAATCGCCAAGATAGGCGCCTGGATAGCGGGGAAGAATTCGTGTGTCCTCCTGGAAACAAAAGCGAATCTGGGCTACGCGGCCGGTAATAATGTCGGTTTGCGCTGGGTGATCGACCGGGCCGATTTTGGCTATGTTTGGTTGCTGAACAATGATACGGTCGTTCACCCGGACGCCCTCCGGCATTTGGTGCGCCGAATGCAGGAAAAACCGGGGGCCGGGATTTGCGGCTCGGCGGTTCTTCAATATCATGATCGGGGTAAAATTGCTTCATTGGGAGAGGTCTATGATCGTTGGCAAGCGCAGGGGTACCAGCTGGAAGCGAATAAGCCGTATGATCCGGGCAAGATCGAGCAATACAGAAAGCTGGAAAGGAAAATTGATTATGTTGTTGGTGCGGCTATGTTTGTTTCTTGTGAATTCTTGCGAGATATTGGCTTGTTGTGCGAAGAATATTTTCTGTATTTTGAAGAAATTGATTGGGCAACACGCGCTCGCGGGCGATATTCTCTGGCTTTAGCTCCGGAAAGCATCGTGTATCATAAAATCTCTGAAAGTACCAAGCGTCAGGATGAGCAAACAGGACAGGTGGGGAAGCGGGTTAGCCTGGTCTTTGATCGTTATATAACAAAAAATCGCCTGTTGTTCACCGCCAAATTCTTTCCTTATGCTTTGCCGACTGTTTACTTAAGCATTCTGACCTATGTCATAGATCGGGCCCGGGTTGGGGCCTGGGAGAATGCCTGGCTTATTGCCAGGATCGCCCTGGAAAATCTTAGAGGAGGAGGACGGAGTTAATGGTGCAAAACATTGGTCTTATGATCACCTGCAATGAAGAAGATTGCATCGAAGAAATAATGAATGAGCACACCAAATACTTTGACAAGATTCTGATACTTGATGGGTCGACCGATCGGACCGAAGAGATCATCCGCCGCTATCCCCAGGTGAAATATTTTCTGAAAGATAGCGAGATTATTGACAAACTGCCCAATAAAAAATTTGTTGACGGGGCGCGGCAATTTCTCCTGGCAAAAGCGCAGGAGATGTTCCCGATCGAAGGGTGGTTTACCCTTTTGCATGGGGATGAGGTCTTTCACGATGACCCTAATTGGGTGGCGCAGGAGGCGGAAAAGGCGCGGGCGGAAAAAGTAAATTGGAATACCATGTCATTTTTCCTACATACATCCGATAAAGGCCGTGATTTGGCGGCGATCAAATCGGTTCAAGAAAGGGTGCTCTGGTATTGCCCGGGGTATATTGAAATCAGGCAGTTTAGAAATAAGCCGGGGATACATTACGACCTATCCAAGCATAATGATGTTTTGCCAAGGGGGATAGGATGGCAGATATATAAGTATTTCCCAAACTTTAAGCATTATCCTTATCGGTCAGTGGACGCTGTTTTTAAAAAGAAAAAAACTCATCAGGCTACGGGGCTTTCAACTAATTTGCTAGATATCGAATCGAAAGATGATTGTTTCAAAGATATTCTTCCTGGCTGTAAAGTGGTGCGCAAATTTGACGGGTCATTTTACGAGTTCGAAATCAAAAATCAGGGATCGCTTTTTAAGCGGTGGTTAATGTATCACCGTTATCTGCCGGCAAAAATTGGCCCTTTTTCTTTTTAAGGTCGTTAAATTCCCCGTCCCTCCTTTTAATCGAATTTTGTGTGTTTACTGCGCAAAACGGAGCATTGAATTCGCTGAGATTGTTAAGCTATAATAATTAGTAGGGAAGAAGGTGGACTATCAGTAAGCCAAAGGAGCCAACTTAGTTATGTTTACGCGTTTGATGAGGTTTCTTTACGATCTGCGGTCGCGAAAAGATATTCAGTTTCACCCCCGGACGGTTTCAATTTTTACTTTGACAATGGGGAGGAGGTTGTATCTTGAACGGCAGATCCAATCGATGCGCAAGAATTTTCACCTGCCGTACCAACATATTATTCTTAATCAGGGCGTTAAAGACCCGGAGTTCGTTTCTTTCCTCGATGAACTGCAGCGAGCAGACC